>JBBQAU010000263.1:0-3033 GCA_038316685.1 Sphingomonadales bacterium | reverse complement strand
GGCGTCTGCAATCGCCAATATTCGCGCGGCCTCGATCAGATGCAGCCGCTCGATCATCCGGCCGTCAAGCCGAAGCGCCCCTTTGTCGATGTTCTCGGGAAGGGCAAATGCTGCACTGATGCTGCGCGCCCACGCCACTTCTGCAACGCTCGGCGAGAAGGCGGCATTACAGGGGCCGATCTGCGCGGGATGGATCAATGTCTTGCCATCAAAGCCAAGCGACAGCCCTTGTGCAGCCTCTCGACCGAAATGATCGAGATCGCTAAAATCGTTGCAAACTCCGTCAAGCACCCGCAACTGGCGGGAACGCGCAGCCGCCACCGCCAGCGAAAGCATCGGGATCATGTTCCCCCGATCAGCCATGGGCCGCGCCCGCATCTCAAGCGCAAGGTCGTTGATGCCAAGCACAAAGCCCGACAGCCGCGTCTCCAATGCCATATCGGCAATCGCCTGCAATTGGCCGACGGCAAGGCACGTCTCGATCATCGCCCACAAGCCGACACCGGGTGCAGCAGAGGCCAGCGCTGCATGATACCGCCGAACATCATCGGGACCGGTGATTTTGGGGACGAGCACGGCGTCAATGTCGAGCGAAGCCGCCACAGCCAGATCCTCCGCACCCCATGGCGTATCAAGCGCGTTGACGCGCAACACCGCCAGCCGCTGCCCGAATGCCTTAGCCCGTAACGCCGCCACAGCGTTGGCGCGGGCTGCATCCTTGCTCGCAGGCGCGACTGCATCCTCCAGGTCAAGGATCACGGCATCGCACGCCAGCGTCGCCGCTTTGGCGATCGCACGATCATTGGAGGCGGGCAGATAAAGCGCGCTGCGGCAGGGGCGAAAAATCGGAGTCATTGGCCGCTACTACCTTGTGGGGCTGGACAAATCACGCGCCAAGCGGAAAGCGGTTTTCAAGACACGCAAAGGAAATGGCAATGAGCGGCATGAGCAGGTTCGATTGGGCGGACCCCTTCAATCTGGATGACCAGCTTGATGAGGATGAGCGGATGATCCGCGACACCGCGCAAGCCTATGCGCAGGACAAGCTTGCCCCCCGCATCATTGACGCGTTTAACCACGAAACCACCGATATCAACATTTTCCGCGAGATGGGTGCGCTCGGACTGTTGGGGCCGACGATCCCGGCAGAATATGGCGGCGTCGGCGCGTCCTATGTCGCTTATGGCCTAGTTGCGCGCGAAGTGGAACGGATCGATTCAGGTTATCGGTCAATGCTGTCGGTGCAATCGAGCCTCGTCATGTTCCCAATCAACGAATTCGGCTCAGAGGAACAGAAACGCAAATATCTGCCCAAGCTTGCCAGTGGCGAATGGATTGGGTGCTTCGGCCTGACCGAACCCGATGCCGGTTCAGACCCTGGCGGAATGCTGACGCGCGCTGAAAAGATCGATGGCGGCTACCGGATTTCAGGCTCCAAGACGTGGATATCGAACGCGCCAATCGCCGATGTGTTTGTCGTCTGGGCAAAGTCGGACGCGCATGGCGGTGGCATTCGTGGCTTCATCCTTGAAAAGGGCATGAAGAGCCTGTCCGCGCCGAAGATTGAAGGCAAGCTGTCACTCCGCGCCTCAATCACCGGCATGATCGTGATGGACGACGTTGCAGTTGGCGAGGACGCGCTGTTGCCCGACGTGCAGGGGCTGAAGGGGCCGTTCGGCTGCCTCAACCGAGCACGCTATGGCATTAGCTGGGGCGCAATGGGTGCGGCTGAATTCTGCTTCCACGCCGCGCGCCAATATGGGCTTGATCGCAAGCAATTCGGGCGACCATTGGCGGCAACGCAGCTCTTTCAGAAAAAACTGGCGGATATGGAAACTGAAATCGCGCTGGGGTTGCAGGCAAGCCTTCGGGTCGGGCGTTTGATGGACCAACATAATTTTGCGCCGGAGATGATTTCCATCGTCAAGCGAAACAATGTCGGCAAGGCGCTCGATATCGCCCGGGCTGCGCGCGACATGCACGGTGGTAATGGCATTTCGGGCGAATATCAGGTGATGCGCCACCTGATGAACCTTGAAACGGTCAACACCTATGAAGGCACGCATGATGTTCATGCGCTGATCCTGGGGCGGGCGATTACCGGGATTGCGGCGTTCTGACCATGAAGCCTCTCGCTGGCATCAAAGTGGTCGAACTCGCGCGCATTCTGGCGGGGCCGTGGTGCGGGCAACTGCTCGCTGATCTGGGGGCGGAAGTCATCAAGATTGAACGCCCCGGCGAAGGGGACGACACACGGCATTGGGGGCCGCCCTTTATGGCGGGGCCAGACGGCACCAATCTTGACGCGGCGTATTTCCATTCGACAAATCGCGGCAAAACATCGGTCGCCATCGATATCACATCGGCACAGGGTCAGGCGGCGGTTCGCGCGCTGGCGGGCGATGCCGACGTCGTGATCGAAAATTACAAGGTTGGCGGCCTTGCCAAATATGGCTTGGACCATGCCAGCCTGTCGCAGGCCAATCCGCGCCTGATTACCTGCTCAATAACTGGCTTTGGCCAAACCGGCCCTTATGCCCACCGCGCCGGTTATGATTTCATCATTCAGGGAATGGGTGGGACCATGTCGATGACGGGAGAGCCAGATGGCGCGCCTCAGAAGTCGGGGATCGCTTATGCCGATATCTTCACCGGCGTGTATTCTGCCGTCGCGATCCTCGCCGCGCTGCGGCAGCGCGACCTGACCGGCAAAGGCGCGCATATCGACATGGCTTTGCTCGATACCCAGGTCGCAGTCCTCGCCAATCAGGCGCTCAACTGGATGGCATCGGGCGTTGTCCCGCACCGGATGGGCAACGGCCATGCCAACCTTGTTCCCTACCAGGCCTTCGCGACCGCTGATGGCGACCTGATCGTCGCGGTCGGCAATGATGGCCAGTTTCGAAAGCTCTGCGGCGTGCTGCGGCTTGGCCTCGCTGACGACCCGCGCTTTGCGACTAATCCCGCCCGCGTGACGAACCGTGCAATACTGATTCCGCTGCTTGCCGCCAGTATCGGCGGATGGGCGAAACG
>JBBQAU010000262.1:0-3058 GCA_038316685.1 Sphingomonadales bacterium | reverse complement strand
TCGGCGATTGTGTCGGCCTTGGTGGCGGATCCGTCGGATATCTTCGCGACGATCAAGACGGCTGGTGTTGGCGCACCGATTGCCCGCATCGTCGAACAGCGGACCTATATCGACCGGTTGTTTGCGGCCGACACGGTGGAGGGCATCTTCGCCGATCTCGCCGCCGACGACGGCGACTGGGCGGCGAGGGAGCTCGCAACGCTCAAGACGAAATCGCCATTGTCGATGAAGGTGTCGCTGCGGCAGGTGCAGGAAGGCGCGCTCATGCCAGATTTCGCCGCAGAGATGACGCAGGAATATGCCATCGGCGCGCGCGTCGTCCACACGCATGATTTTATCGAGGGAGTGCGCGCGCTGATCATCGAAAAGGACAATGCCCCCGCCTGGGACCCGGCAACGCCTGAGGGTGTTACCGATGCCATGGTCGATGCGATTTTTGCGCCACTGCCGCAGGGTGAGGCATGGCGGGCAGTCTGATCGCAGGTGCCTGTCCTACAAGGCGCGGTTCGACTAGGGTAGCATAGGCCGATCTTGATTTTTCAGGCCAGCGACGGTGGCATTGGAACCTTGTCCCCTTCGTCTGAAGGCGATTTCTGAGGAGGATATTTGGTGAGCGATTTTGAAACCATCCTCGTTGAGACGCGCGATGCCGTCACGCTGATCACGCTGAACCGACCGCAGGCGCTGAACGCGCTCAACACTCAGGTGCTTGCTGATCTGACCGCAGCTTTCGCAGCATTCGATGCCGATGACAGCCAGCGTTGCGCTGTCCTGACCGGCTCTGAAAAGGCGTTTGCGGCGGGCGCTGATATCAAGGAAATGTCGGGCCAGTCCTTTGCCGATATGTATGCCAGCAACTTTTTTGCCGGGTGGGAACGCGTGATCATGACACGCAAACCCTGGATTGCGGCGGTCAACGGCTTTGCGCTGGGCGGCGGCTGTGAAGTGGCGATGATGGCAGATTTCATCATTGCAGGCGACGGCGCAAAATTCGGTCAGCCTGAAATCAAGCTGGGCGTCACCCCCGGCATGGGCGGATCACAACGGCTGACGCGCGCGATTGGCAAGGCCAAAGCCATGGAAATGTGTCTGACGGGGCGGATGATGGGCGCGGCGGAAGCCGAAAGCGCCGGGCTGGCCGCGCGGGTTGTCCCCGCTGCTGACCTGCTCGATGAGGCGCTGAAGACGGCAGCGACCATCGCCGCCATGCCCCCGCTTGCTGCGATTGCGGCAAAGGAAATGGTCAACGCGGCGTTTGAGACAGGGCTTGCGCAAGGGGTAGTGTTTGAACGGCGGCTGTTCCACGGGCTGTTCGGGACCGCTGATCAGAAAGAGGGTATGGCTGCCTTTGTCGAGAAGCGCCCCGGCGTCTGGACGGGAAAATGATTGACGGCCCTCTCCCCTTTGCGGCGGGGAAAACAGGAGAGAATTTATGACCAGCATCGCCTTTATCGGCCTCGGCAATATGGGTGGGGGCATGGCCGCCAATCTGGCCAAGGCCGGGCATGATGTTCGCGCCTATGATTTGTCGGCCGACGCGCTTGATCGCGCCAAGGCCGCTGGGTGTCTGCCCGCTGAAAGCGCCGCCATCGCGGTGACCGACGCTGAGGTTGTCGTCACAATGCTGCCCGCCGGCACACATGTCGAAAGCGTCTATGCCGATACGGTTTTCTGCACAGCAAAACCCGGCACATTGCTGATCGATTGTTCAACAATTGATGTTGCCACCGCCAGGCGCGTCGCGGAAGCCGCGCTTGCCAAGGGGCTGATCGCGGTTGATGCTCCAGTCTCGGGCGGGATTGGCGCGGCGAATGCAGGCGCGCTCACCTTCATGGTCGGCGGTAGCGAGGGCGGCTTTAAGCGCGCGGAGGTAATCCTGGCCGATATGGGCAAGGCAGTAATCCATGCTGGTGACAATGGCGCGGGGCAGGCCGCCAAAATCTGCAACAACATGCTGCTCGGGGCGACGATGGTCGCAACGTGTGAGGCTTTTTTGCTGGCGGAAAAGCTGGGGCTCGGGGGGCAAAAATTCTTCGACATTTCCAGCGTGTCGTCAGGTCAAAGCTGGTCAATGACGAGCTACTGCCCTGTCCCCGGCATTGGGCCGGAGACCCCTGCGGACCATGACTATCAGGGCGGTTTTGCCGTCGCACTGATGCTCAAGGATTTGAAGCTGGCGATGGAAGCGGCCGATGGTGTGGAGGCCGCGACCCCGATGGGCGAACTCGCCGCTGCGCTTTATCAGCGCTTTGCTGATGCCGGGGAGGGCGGGCGCGATTTCTCCGGCATTATTGCGATGCTGAAGAATTAAGATTGGCTCGTCCGCAGCGTTCGCCTTGCTCCGATGCACAATCTCGCTAAGCCTGCGCGTTGACAGGGGTTGGGGATGATCGGGATGGCGACAGCGACAGTGGAACCGGCAGCCGGGGCCAAGCCTGACGATGTTCGCTTGGTCATCGGTGCGTCGTCGCTGGGCACCATCTTTGAATGGTATGATTTCTTCATTTACGGCACGCTGGCGGCCTCTGGAATCATCGGCAAGACGTTCTTCCCAACTGACAACGCCACGGTGCAAACCTTGCTTGCCTGGGCGGGTTTCGCGGTTGGTTTTGGGTTCCGGCCGCTCGGGGCGATCCTGTTTGGTTTCCTTGGCGACAAATTAGGCCGAAAATACACCTTTATGGTTACAATCACGCTGATGGGCGTGGCGACCGCGGGCGTCGGGTTTGTTCCATCGGCGTCGTCGATCGGTCTGGCCGCCCCAGCACTTGTTATCTTCCTGCGGGTACTTCAGGGGCTGGCGCTGGGCGGTGAATATGGCGGGGCGGCTATTTATGTCGCCGAGCATGCCCCGCCCGGCAAGAGCGGCTTTTACACAAGTTTCATTCAGGCAAGCGTCGTTTGTGGTTTTATCCTGTCGCTTGTTGTCGTGCTGGCCGCCAAGGCGGCAATGTCGCCCGCCGTTTGGGACGCGTGGGGATGGCGACTGCCGTTTATCTTCTCGCTTGCGCTGCTCGCGGTGTCGCTGTGGATGCGCTTCAAACTGTCCGAAAGCCCG
>JBBQAU010000261.1:0-3070 GCA_038316685.1 Sphingomonadales bacterium | reverse complement strand
AAAGCCGTCGGCGGCCCCGATCAACGAAATGATTGCGCGATGCGGCGGTGGCAGCGCAGCCTTTGTTGGCGATTCGATCTACGACATCATGGCCGCGAAGAATGCCGGCATCCCCAATGTCGCGGTCAGCTTCGGCTTTTTGATGGAGCCGGTGCATGAATTGGGGGCCGACATCATCATCGATCATTTTGACGAACTGGTGCCTGCACTGCGGACTTTTGGCGACTGAGCCCCATGTCGTCGCTGGAAATCGCGGCGTGCCGAGGCGCGACGACTGTCCTTGAATCGATCCCACACGGCGCTCGAGCGGCACGCAGTATATTGGCGCGTGTCGGCGGGCAGGGGGATGCGCGGCTGGCGAATGCGCTGGCGGCGATTTGTTTTAAGGTCACGCGACGGCGTCTCCGATGAGCGGGATCTTAGCGCTGTTGCACCCTCGCCCACAGCTACGCTACGCTGGACGCATGCCGAACCCATCCTGGACGCCGCCCGCCGACAGCGGCATCACCATCCGCTGGCAACAGGCCAATGGCCTAACCTTTGAGGTCGCCGAGGCAGGCGTGGGAGATCGGTTGGCTTTATGTCTGCACGGTTTTCCTGAGCTGAATTTCAGCTGGAGGTTTCAAATTCCGCTGCTGGTTGAGCGCGGCTGGCGGGTGTGGGCGCCGAACTTGCGTGGTTATGGCGCGACCGACCGGCCGGACGGCGTTGCCGCCTATCACATGGACCGGTTGCTTGAGGACGTCGGCGCGCTGATCGACGCGAGCGGCGCACGCGAGGTCATGTTGATCGCGCATGATTGGGGTGCGATCATCGCCTGGCAATTCGCGATCCGAAAAATCCGACCGCTCGTGAAACTCGTCATCATGAATGTGCCGCACCCGCTCTGCTTCAAGCGCGAGCTTCGCAAAGCGGCGCAATTGCGCGCAAGCTGGTATGTCTTTTTCTTTCAGCTGCCCTGGATTCCGGAATGGGCGTTCCGCCGCAACAACGCGCGGATGATACGGGCCGCGTTCAAAGGGATGGCGGTCGATAAATCGCGTTTCCCGCGCGAGGTGCTTGATGTCTATGCCGCCGCCGCCTGCCGCCCCGGCGCGATGACTGCGATGATCAACTATTACCGCTCCGCCTTTTGGAGCGGCAGCAACTTTGCCGAAACCGATGGGTGCGTCGATGTGCCCGTGCTGATGGTTTGGGGCGAGGAAGATACCGCGCTCACGATTGGCTGTGTCGATGGGACCGATGCTTATTGCCGCGATTTCCAATTGCACAGGCTGCCCGGTGTGTCTCATTGGGTGCAGCAAGAGGCACCCGAAAAGGTTAACGCGATCCTTGGCGATTGGCTCGACCGGGGTTAGCGGTAAGCGTTGAAGGTTTAGGGGAGACGACAGGCATGGCAACAAAGGTGCAACCGGCGCGGCCTACTTCCTCGTTCACCTTTTTGCTGGTTGGTATTGGCGCATGGGCTGGGGCGACCATTGGGCTGCGGGTATTGCCTGGGGCTTATTGGCCAGTCAGCGGCGGCGCAGGGCTGCCGGCCCTGTTTCTGCTGGTCGGTGGGCTCGTGATCGCATCCGTTGTCCTGATACAGCGAATTCCGCGCCCAGACCGTTTTCGCGGCGCGCTGCTCATCATCATCCCCGGGATGACTGCTGACGCAGGCGTGACGCAGTGGTTCGCGCTCGTCTTCCCGCATGTCAGCCCGCAGCTTGCCGCTCCGTTCGGTGCCGCGATGCTCAGCGGTTATGCGATGATGCTGCTGGTGACGGTGCTTTTCGCGGAGCGATAATCGCACCACCGCAACCACCACCGCAACCACTACTGCAACCACCGCCGCACGCACCACCGCACGCACCACAGCACAAGGGCCACTTTGCCCTTTGCCAACAGCCCTGCTAGTGGCCGGGACATTATGGCAACTCCGCTCGACCGCATCCGCAATTTTTCCATCATCGCGCACATCGACCACGGCAAGTCCACGCTTGCTGACCGGCTGATACAGGCAACGGGCGGGCTGACCGACCGTGAAATGTCGGAGCAGGTGCTCGACAATATGGACATCGAAAAAGAACGCGGCATCACCATCAAGGCGCAGACCGTGCGGCTGAAATACATTGCCAATGACGGGCTGGAATATGCGCTGAACCTGATGGACACGCCCGGCCATGTCGATTTCGCCTATGAGGTGAGCCGAAGCCTTGCCGCGTGTGAGGGCGCGCTGCTGGTGGTCGATGCAGCGCAAGGCGTTGAGGCTCAGACGCTCGCCAATGTCTATCAATCAATCGAGCATGATCATGAAATTGTGCCCGTAATCAACAAGATCGATCTTCCCGCCGCAGAGCCCGAAAAGGTGCGTGCCGAGATTGAGGAAGTGATCGGGCTTGACGCCTCCAACGCAGTGCTGACGAGCGCGAAATCGGGCATTGGCATCCCCGATGTATTGGAAGCCATCGTTACGCGCATTCCACCGCCCAAGGGCGATGCCGGTGCACCGTTGAAAGCGATGCTCGTCGATAGCTGGTATGACCCGTATCTGGGCGTCGTCATTTTGGTGCGCGTAATGGCGGGGACGCTGAAAAAGGGCCAGCTCATCAAGTTCATGGCCACCGGCACGCAGCATCTGATCGACCGGGTTGGCTGTTTCCGCCCCAAGATCGAGCAACTAACCGAGCTTGGCGTTGGCGAAATCGGTTTCATTACGGCGCAAATCAAGGAAGTCGCGCAAACCGCGGTCGGTGACACAATCACTGACGCAAAACGTCCAGCGCTGGAGGCCCTGCCAGGGTTCAAACTGGTTCAGCCGGTCGTGTTTTGCGGACTGTTCCCGGTCGATGCAGCTGATTTTGACAAGCTGCGCGAGAGCATTTCCAAGCTGAGGCTAAACGATGCAAGCTTTACGTTCGAGATGGAATCGAGCGCGGCATTGGGCTTTGGTTTTCGCTGCGGTTTTCTGGGGTTGCTGCATCTGGAGATCATCCAGGAGCGGCTGACGCGCGAATATGACCTCGATCTGATTACCACTGCGCCGTCGGTCGTCTACAAGATCACGCTGACCTATGCCGGTGGCGAG
>JBBQAU010000260.1:0-3083 GCA_038316685.1 Sphingomonadales bacterium | reverse complement strand
ACCCCGCTGGCTGATCCGACGATCAACCGCGGTGGCTTTGTGCTCGAATCCGCAGCGACGGTGGTGGAGGAAGGCCCCGAACTCTGGCTCGAACAACTGGGACAAGCGATCGAGCGCGTTGCCGTGCCGACATGCTGAATCGATTTGCTTCTGACTATCTTGAAGGGCTGGCACAGGCAGATTTTGTGCCCAGCCCGCGCGTGTCGGGTCGGCTGGCGTCTTTTGATGGTTTGTTAATGGAGGCAACGGGGTTGTCGCTTCCGGTTGGCACCGTCTGTGCGGTTGGCACAGGCAAAGGGCGCGTTGAGGCAGAGGTCATCGGCTTCCGCAATGATCGCACGCTGCTCATGAACCTGGGGGGTTCAGCCCCGTTGCTACCGCAGGCGATGGTGCGCCCGCTTGGTGCGCCGGGTGAGGCAGAAGTGGGCGCGGCGCTACTCGGCCGTGTGGTTGACGGCACCGGCAAACCGATTGATGGCCTGGGTCCGATCCGTGGAGCCGGTCATTGGCCGATTGCAGGCAAGCCACAAAGTCCGCTTGATCGTGGCCGGGTGCTTTTGCCGCTTGATGTCGGCGTTCGCGCCATCAATGGCCTGCTGACCATTGGTCAGGGGCAGCGGATCGGCATTATGGCGGGTTCGGGCGTCGGCAAATCAGTTTTGCTCGGGATGATCGTTCGTGCCGCCGCAGCCGAGGTGATTGTGATCGGGCTGATCGGCGAACGCAGCCGGGAAGTGGCCGATTTTCTTGAGACCAAAGTCGCTGGTGACGCCCGTAAGCGCGCAGTTGTTGTTGCCGTGCCCGCCAATCATTCTCCAGTCTTGCGAATCAGAGGTGCGCTTCGCGCCACCGCTATCGCCGAGGCGTTTCGCGCCGAGGGCAAGAATGTCCTTCTGATTATGGACAGTCTGACGCGGGTTGCCCATGCCGGCCGTGAAATCGGGCTTGCGCTTGGCGAGCCCGCTTCTGCACGTGGCTATCCGCCGTCTGCGATTGCGATGCTGCCGAACCTGATTGAACGGGCAGGGACGTGTGTTTCGAGCGGCGGGTCGATAACCGCCATTTATACTGTGTTAGCTGACGGCGATGACGGTAATGATCCGGTGGTGGATAGCGCGCGATCAATTCTTGATGGCCATATCGTATTATCCCGCCAGATGGCGGAACGTGGCATTTACCCCGCGATTGACATTGGACCATCGGTCAGCCGGGTGATGACGGACATCACCACCAAGCCGCACTTGCGCGCTGCGCGAATCTTGCGCGGCCACTTGGCAACCTATGAAGAGAATCGTGATCTGGTGCTGATGGGGGCGTATCGCGGCGGGGCGGATGCGGCGATTGATCAGGCGATTGCCTGTCACGGGGCGATAATCGAATATATCCGGCAGGATCCCGACGATGTCGTGTCGCTTGACGATGCAATCACCGAGCTCACCGGCGTATTTGGTGATGAGTAAACGCGGTGTTCCGCTTGATCGTATCTTGCGGGTGCGCACACTTCAACTCGGGTTGGTCCGGGCAGAAGAGTCGCGCGCCCAGGAAAAACTTGAGAGCGAAGTCGCACTGAAGGGACGCATCACCCAGCTCGCAACCAGTGTCGCGCCCGAGCAGACCGCTGCCGAAGCATTCTCCTTCGTGGCTGCGGCGCATTATCGGGATCGGCTGAACCAATCGGCGGCCGCCGCCGATATCCGCGTTCAGGCCGCCGCTGAGAACGTCGAACGCGCGGCCGCCGCCACGCGTGAGGCCCGGCGTGATCAATCCGCGATTGAGAAGCTGCTGGCGCGCAACTCGGCGCTGGCAACGCTGCAGGAGATGCGCGCACTTGAGGAGGCGCCGCCCGGCCGAAAGGTTCGGCACGATCCTTGCTGATAGCTTTGGGCTACTGACTGCGAACAGGATTGTGCATGCTCCAGGTTTCGAATTCACTATCGTTGGCCCCCGCAACAGTCGTCGTGGCTCCGTCGTCCGGCGCGGCGGCGGGTGCTTTCTCCTCGGCGCTAGCAGCCGCCGCTGTGGCTGATATTGGGCCGCTGTCCGATCCGGTAATGACGGCACTGGAACTGCCGCTGCGGCAGAACGATGCCGAAACCGGCAAGTTTTTGCCAGACGCTGCTTCATTTTTGCCGGGGGGTTTAACGCTCATCCGTGATGATCGCTCACTGCCCGCAGCGGTGGACGCCCCGCTGCTGGCCGAGCCCAATTTTCCTGCAGGCGATGGTCGCGCCCACCTGGACATTGCTGGCGGCAATCGCGCTACAGCTGCTTCGAATCCAACGGCAGCGGCGCTCAATCAAGCGTCGGCCCCGCTGGCGACGTTTGGTCGATCTTCCCGCGCCTTCGAGGAACCACCGAACGTCAAAGAAGCCGGGCAAATTGACGGTGCTGAGATCGCCGGGAGCAATCGCGCTGCGGCTGCTGTCAATCCGGCGGTCGCGGCGCTCAATCCAGCGTCGGCCACGCTGGCAACGATTGGTCGATCTTCCCGCGCCGTCGAGGAACCACCGAAGGTCAAAGAAGCCGGGCAAATTGACGGCGCCGAGATCGCCGGGAGCAATCGCGCTGCGGCTGCTGTCAATTTGACGGTCGCGGCGCTCAATCCAGCGTCGGCCCCGCTGGCAACGATGGGTCGATCTTCCCGTGACGCCAAGGAAGCAAAGCAGGACAAGGAAGCCGCGCTATTGAACGGTCCTGATCAGCCCATGCCGAGCACTAACGTCGCGATATCGATCCTCCCTGCCATCCCCGTAATTGGTCCGCCGACTACCGCCGCTCGCGACGAGGTGCCGGTTGATGCGTCGTTGGGTGTGAACAGCGCCACCGCATCGGCACCGGGGGTTCTGGAAAATACGACGATATCAGTCGCGACTGCGATCGCTGCTGCCGAACGTCTCTCCCCATTGGGCGTGCGCACCCAGGCTGTGCTTGCATTGCCCGTGTTCCAATTACCTGCCGATCCCCGGATTGTCCTTGTTCAGTCTGGCCAGCGCGTCCAGGCGTCGGTCGGGGCAATCGCTAACCGACCAGCCATCGTCGGACCAGTGGGCCAGACAATTGCTTCCCCCGCGCCGACAACATTG
>JBBQAU010000259.1:0-3107 GCA_038316685.1 Sphingomonadales bacterium | reverse complement strand
GCGCGCCGAAATCCTCGAAGCAACGCGCGAAGGCCCGACCGACGGCACGGTCTTAACCGATATTGCGCCAGACCTTGGTGTTGAGGATGATGACGACGGCGAAGCGCTTGATGGCGGCGAGGGCGAAGAAGTCGGCGACGATGCTGATGATGACGACGATGATGACGACGATGACGATGACGATGACGATGATGACGACGATGATGACGATGATGACGACGATGACGACGATGATGACGACGACGATGATGACGACGATGACGATGACGATGACGATGTCGGCAAAGGCGAACCGGTCGACGATAAAACCGAGGCGTAAGCATTTTTTCTAGGCGCGCGGCGACCTTATGGTCGCCCGCGCCTCCGCGCCTCGCCTAGCCGTGGTTTATTTGCCGTCGCCGCCGCCAAAATGCGCCAGCGTCTCCAGATCTTCCTTCGTCACCGGGGATCCGGTTGCATCAAGCGGGATGGCAACACTGTCATTGCCGGGGCCTGATCGTGGTGCAACGCCTGCGACATCATAGGCCAGCCACAAGATGCCGCCTGCCCAGAGCATGGCCGACCAGCGGCTGCGAAAAAGACGGCTGAAACTCATCGCGATCCTTTACCGCACCAGCATTAAGCAAAAGGCGCGGGGACGCGGTTAATCGTCAATGCTTGCTGGCTGGCCCCGGTCGGCGTAGTTTTGGAAAAACGCACCTGTGAGGGAAATGATGATGCACGCCATAACCAGCCTTTTTGCCGCCGCTGCCCTTGTCGGGGGTGCGGGCGTTGCGCTTGGTGCTGCATCAGCGGGACAAGCGGTGGACCATAGCAAGATGGACCATAGCAAGATGGACCATAGCAAGATGGACCATAGCAAGATGGACCATAGCAAGATGGACCATAGCGAAATGGATGAGTCCAAAATGGACCACAGCAAGATGGATCATGCGCCCGTGAAGCATGTCCAGATGGTTGCGGCACGGCGCGCTGCCTTCAAACTCTCCGCTGTTGATTTTCTCGGGATCAAGGCGGCGATCGCGCGCGGCGATGATGTAAAGACGCTGGCCTTCGCAGCTGGGGCGCTGGCTGGCTGGGGCAAGGTCATCCCAGTGATGTTCCCGTCGGGCAGCACGACGCCCGAGTCGGAAGCATTGCCCGAAATTTGGAGCGACCGTGCCGGATTTGAAGCCGCCGCTGCGAATATGGCCGCTGCCTCGGCAAAGCTTGCGGAGCTTGCCAAGGCGGGCGACACGGCGGGCTTTGCGACACAATTCGGCGAAGTCGGCAAAAGCTGCGGCGCCTGCCACACCAAGTTCCGCAAGCCTGAACCGAAGAATTAGCCGGGCGGGGATGAACGCGGAGGACCCGGCTCCAACTCCGCACGATTCCGGCAGCATGCCACGGGTGGGCTTCACCCCAGCAACCTGCCCAATTCCCGCCGCACCCATGCCGCTTCCATTGCCTGACACTCATCATAGCGAAGGCCCCAGCGGTCTCCGGCAGGGCGGGCAGGTTGCGCGGGGAAGTTTGCATTGCCCTCGTCATCTGTCACCGCCGCAATTTCTGGCGTCGCTTCCCATGCGTCGAAGCACAACAGCCCAATCTTGGTGGCGTCCAAACCGCGCGCGGCAAAGGCGTCCCGCACCTGTTGCGCGACAAGGCCCGTGTGCCAGCGGTTGCCGTCGATGAATTTATAGCGGCACCATTCAACATCGCCCCAGGCATCAAGCCAGTCGTCGGGGATGGCCGAAATGTCGCGCTTGCTCCGTGCGTCGGATGTGTTGATCGCCCCCGTTCCGGCAAATACCGTTGCCCAGCGGAACGACGCATTACCGAGGTTCTGCACGTTATCATTACCAGGAGTGATCTCGCCGCCTGTTGAAATCGAAAACCTGCCCAGCAACGCAACTAGGTCTATTATCGTCAGCGCGCCATACTGTCCCGCCGCTCCTACTGTCTGGAACATCGCCCAATGAGACACACCGGCGGCGCTACCCCAATTGATACTGGGTTGGGTGCCATTCGTGCCCAGCAACCTAAGCCCGGCGTGAGGTGCAGCAACAGTCAAAGCGCTAAACGCACCCGAAGCCGGGGTGGTTGCCCCAATCGCAGTCCCGTTAATAGCACCGCCCGTCAGCGCGACGGCATTCGCATTCTGTGTGGCGATCGTGCCGAGGCCCAACGCCGTGCGGTTGTTGGTGGCATTGGCTGCGGTGAGGCGGAGCGAAGCGGCAAGGCCTCGCGCGATGATGTCAACGGCCATTATTGTGCCACCCTGTAAACGATGCTGCCGGTGGTGCGCGTAATGCTGAGCCGAAAAATTCCGCCACTTTCGGTCGGCTCCCATACCGGCTCGTTGCAATTGGCGGTGAACACGGCCCAAGCCACACCACCGATGGTCACGCCGTGCCAGGTTGCGCCAGCATCAATTGAGCGTTCAAACGCGACGCTGCCGGTCCATGTGCCCGACAGGGTCAGGTTGATCGGGCGGCCAAGGTTTGGCGCGAAGGCGGGTGAATTGCCGGTTGCGGTCGCGGTGCCAGTGACGGGGGCTGAAGTGGCGGGAGGCAGTGGTGCGGGCGTGACTGATACGGGCAACGGATTGCCGCTGTCGACGAAGCGTGCGGCGTCGGGGGGTGTGCCAAAAGCTAGGGCGACAGCGGGCACATAGCCGGCTGGCACCTGAACGGGGTTACTTGCCATTGATATCCTCCAATGAATATCAACTCGAAATAACCAAATAGGTTTGTGTAGGACAGCGATTTTTAACAATTATGGTTAGCGAAACAGAATTTCCAGAAAAAAAACAATAATCACAGATGGTTAGCCGCAGCCCCAAACTAAAAGCCTACCCCAGTTCCCGGTCTAAACGTGACGCTAGCCCTATCAAACCGGGCAGCGCCTATTCCGCAGCGATTCCCGCCCGCGTGAACATATCACCCCCGTTGATATCCTCATTTGCGACCGGCAACGGCGTTGATTTGGCCTTTTGGCGCTTGTCAAAGCTGTCCCAAACCTCGTTCCAGCTGCCCCGCGTCGCACCCTTTGAATATTCGGTCGCGCGCTGTTCAAAGAAATTGGCATGCTCCACCCCGTTCAGCAATGGCGCGAGCCAGGGCAGC
>JBBQAU010000258.1:0-3118 GCA_038316685.1 Sphingomonadales bacterium | reverse complement strand
CCGCTCGAATCGGATGTCTGGAGCCACAAACAGCTGGTGGATGTTGTCAGCCACACGCCCGTCGAGGTCGCAGCACTCGCAGGACTTGGGCAATCGAACGACTGGGTCGATCTGGGGCGCCATTTCGTGCCACCGCCCGAGCGGCTCTATACCTGGTGGAGCTACCGCGCGAAGGATTGGGCGGCGTCGGACCGGGGTCGGCGGCTTGATCATATGTGGGCAACCGCTGATCTTGCCCGAACGGCAACCGCGCACCAGATGTTCGAACCCTGCCGGAGCTGGCCAAAGCCGTCCGATCATATCCCCGTTATGACGGCATTCACCTTGTGACCGCCCGGACGGTCGCGCGCGCGATTGATTCGATCCGGCGCGGCTGGCCGGTCACGATTGCAGCCGCCGATGGTGACCTGACGTTGCTCGCGATTGAAACTGCCGATCGCGTTCGGCTCGCCGCTTTCGATCCCGACACCAATGCGCCGGTGCTGCTGTCCACGGGGCGTGCGGCAACGCTCAAACTCGGCAATCAGCTCGCCGCTGCCTCGCCCGAATGCCCGGTGCTGGTCGCGCATGCCCCCTGGCTCGATTTTGATGCAGCGTTTGCGCTCGCCGATCCGCAATTTGATCTGCTCACTCCGCTGAAGGGGCCGTTCCGCGCGATTGATCTTGAGGAGAAACTGGCCGCGAGGGCCGCACTTCGGCTGGCGACGCTGGCGGGTGTGCTCCCCGCTTTTTTCGTGAGCAGGGGCGACGCGGCTGATATCATCCTGACGCCGGATGATATCGATGCGCATGAGGATTCGCTGCGGCTGACAATTGCTGCGCGTGCGCATCTGCCCGTCACCGGCGCTGAGCAAACCGAAATTGTCGCGTTTCGCACCCCCGAAATGCCGGGCGAGCATGTCGCGTTGATGATCGGCACCCCCAATGGCGCGCCGCCGCTCGTCCGGCTGCACAGCGAATGTTTGACAGGCGACGTCCTGGGATCGCTCAAATGTGACTGCGGCCCGCAGCTTGATACTGCAATCGCCGCGATTGCTGCAAGCGGCTGGGGTATTTTGCTTTATCTGCGGCAAGAAGGTCGCGGGATCGGCCTGATCAACAAGCTGCGTGCTTATGCGCTTCAGGATCAGGGCTTTGATACCGTCGATGCTAATACCCGGCTTGGCTTTGCGGTCGATTCGCGTGATTTTGCGGTCGCGGCACGGATGCTGGCGCTGCTCGGGCAAACGTCGGTCCGGCTGCTCACCAACAATCCGCAAAAGGTCGCGCAGCTCGAAGCCGCCGGGATCAGCGTGATTGAACGCGTGGCCCACAAACTGCCCGCCAACCCGCATAATGAACGCTATCTCGCGACCAAACGCGACCGCACCGGCCACGAATTTTAAGCGATCAAGCCCGCCAACTCGGTAAAATTTGTGGCGATCGCGTGGACGCCAATCGTGCGCAGCCGGTCGGCATGATCAGGTCCGCAATGCTGCCCCGCAATGAGGCCAACCACATGCGCGCCTGAGGCGACCGCGCCCGTTGCGCCAACAGGTGAATCCTCAATGATGACGCAGTGTTCAATCGGCACGCCCAGTTGCGCAGCGGCATGGAGATAGAGATCGGGCGCTGGCTTACCCCGGCTGACATGTTCTGCGCCGCTAAAAATCATCGGATCGAATCTGTCGCGCAAATTGAGATGATCGAGATGGCGGGTAATCCAGCGTGTTGAACTTGACGAGGCAATCGCCTTGGGCAGCGCTGTCGGCAGGCTGACCACGAACGAAACCGCACCGGCGACTTCGCCAATCCCTTCGCGCATGACCCGATCATCCTCGGCACGGCGCGCGATGTGAAAATCATCGGGGACAGGTCGGCCAATCCACCCAGCCACCGCTGCCAGGAAATCAGGCCCCGATAATCCCATGAAATTGGCCATTGATTGTTCGGCTGTCGTCGGATGGCCGATCCCCGTCAGATAGTCGGCGATCTGACGATTACCGACATATTCGCTTTCGATCAGCACCCCGTCAAAATCAAAGATGATCGCAGCGAACCTCATGCGCGCGCGCCAAACAAAGCACTGCCAACGCGAACATGCGTTGCGCCCAGCATCACCGCAGTTTCAAAATCCGCCGACATGCCCATACTGAGCCCGGTCAGGCCATGGTCACGCGCGAGCTTTGCCAGCAGCGCGAAATACGGGGCGGGTTCAATGTCGGCGGGGGGCAGGCACATCAACCCCATCACGGGCAGTCCCGCTGAGCGCGCATTGCCGAGCAACTGACCAAGATCAGCCGTCGCAACCCCGCCCTTTTGCGCTTCATCGCCGATGTTGACCTGAACAAAGCAATCAGGCCGCCGCCCGATCTTGTCCATCGCGCGCGCCAGCGCCGTCACCAGCGATGCGCGATCAACCGAATGAATCATATCGAACAGGACAACCGCGTCTTCCGCCTTGTTCGATTGCAGTTGGCCGATGAGATGAAGCGCAATACCCGGCGTATCCAAACGCAGGTCAGGCCATTTTTCCTGCGCCTCCTGCACGCGATTCTCCCCAAAGCCGCGTTGGCCTTGCTCGAGCAACGGGGTGATCAATCCGGGCGGCTGGGTTTTTGAAACTGCGATCAGCGAAACATCGTCGGCCTTGCGTCCGGCAAGCGCCGCCGCCCGGTCAATCCGCGCGCGAATTTCAGTCAGCGGGGAGGAAGCTTCGCAACGCAACATTGCAGGTGCTATAGAATGCGGTGTGTTGCGTCGCCACCCCCCTGTTCCCCGTTGCTGGCTGATGACTGATGAGCGCATGGGCGATGGCTTGTGGTCCGCCCTCGACGCGCTTCCCCGCAAAGGGGGCGTCGTGTTTCGGCATTATGGCTTGAACGACGCAGATCGAAGGCAGCTGTTTATGCAAGTGGCGCGCGTTGCCCGCCGCCGTGGGCTCGTGCTGATCCTGGCGGGGCCAGTGCGACTTGGGCGCGGTGCAGTCGGCAGACACGGACGCAGTCCGCATCGATCGCCTGGTCTGCGCACCTGGCCGGCACACAACGCGCGAGAGGTGATCGCCGGAATACGGATGGGGGCTGATGCGATTTTCATCTCGCCGGTCTTTCCCACAAGTTCGCATCCGGGCGGGCGA
>JBBQAU010000257.1:0-3140 GCA_038316685.1 Sphingomonadales bacterium | reverse complement strand
CAAGGCGTTAGGACCGCGCGCGAACATGGTGTAATCTTGCAGCAACATCGACGGTGCAGAACGGTGGTTCAGGTTCAAGGGAGGCAATATGACCATGCAAATCGACAGACGCTCATTGCTCATCACAGGCTCGCTGGGCGTTGGTGCTTATGCGATCCCCGGCTTTGCGCAAACAACCAGCATCGCTGCGGCACGCGGGTTTACTCATTCGGTCGCCAGCGGCGAGCCGATGGGCGATTCAATGTTGTTGTGGACGCGCTATGTCCCCGCAACGGGTGATTCGGTGCATCTCAAGGTTGAACTTTCAGAAACGACTGATTTTGCCAAAATTGCGGGGGGCGGCGTTCAAATCACGGGTTCCTGGCGTGACTGGACGTCGAAAATCAGCGTCGATGGCCTGAAGCCTGGCACTGTCTATCATTTCCGCTTCGTTGCCCCGGATGGCAGCTTTTCGCCCATCGGTCGCACAAAAACACTGCCTGTCGGTCCGACACCCTCGTTCCGGGCAGCCATCTTTTCCTGTTCGAACATGCCGTTTGGCTTTTTCAATGCCTATGCCCATGCCGCCGCACGGAACGATATCGATCTGTCGATTCACCTCGGCGATTATTTTTATGAATATCTGACAGGCGTTTATCCCTTCGCCAAGGACGCGGTCCCCGGCCGCCAGCCAGAACCCTCAAACGAAATCGTCCAATTGGCCGATTACCGGCTGCGCTACGCCAGCTACCGCGCCGATCCTGATCTGCAAAAACTCCACCAGGTGATGCCGATGATCGTCCAGTGGGACGATCATGAATCGTCCAATGACACTTGGGAAGGCGGCGCGGAAAACCATCAGCCCAATGAAGGCGAGTGGAATGCGCGTCGTCTGGCCTCGATCCAGGCCTATCGCGAGTGGATGCCAATTTCGGACGAGCCGTGGAAAGCCTATGACATTGGCACACTCGCAACGCTTTTTCGGACCGAGACCCGAATCCTTGGCCGCACCAAGCAGCCTGATGTTGCGGCAATATTCAAGAATCTCGATGTGACCAAAGCACTGATCGAATTCCGCGATGGCGCCTGGATGGACCCCGCGATGACAATGATGGGGTCGCAGCAGGAAAACTGGCTGGATCACGCCATGTACAATTCGGTCAAGGCCGGGCAGAAATGGCAGGTCGTGGGATTCGGAACGGTCATGGGCAATCAGTCAGCGCCACCTGAGGCGTTGAGCTGGCTGGCCCCTGATTCCAGCCCACGCATGCGCAGCTATTTGATGGCGGGCCTCGCCGCCTCAAAGGCCGGACTTCCCTCCAACTTTGACAGCTGGGGCGGTTATCCTGCGGCGCGGGCGCGTTTCTTAAAGTCGGCGCAAAAATCGGGTGCCAATCTGGTCGTCATTTCAGGTGACAGCCACAATGCCTGGGCGAGCGACCTGGCGCAGGGCGGCAAGGCCGCCGGCGTCGAGTTTGCGGGTCACAGTGTCACATCGCCCGGCTATGAATCGTCGATTTCGGCCGATCCGAAAATCGTGGCGGCGGCCCTCGTCAAGGCGAGCCCCGAACTGAAATGGTGCGACACAAGCCGCCGGGGTTACATGGCCATGACAATCACGCCGACCAAGCTGACAAATGAATGGATCATGGTCGATACGATCAAGGCCAAATCAATGGCAGCAAGCGTTGGCCACAGCACGACGGTGCTACGCGGCAAGAATGTGATGGGTTAAGCCAGATGCAGGGGGTGGCTTGTCAGCTACCCCCTCACGGCCGTGACGAAATAATCGAGGCTGGTATCGTCGCTGACCACAAATCCGCGTGTCGGTGAAAAGCTGAGGCCACGGACCTCAACGAGTTTCAGGCCTGCTGCCTCAACCAATTGGGTCAGTTCGTCGGGCTTCAAAAACTGATCCCAGTCGTGCGTGCCACGTGGAATTGCGCCAAAGCCTTCACCAACCGAAATCAGTGCCAGCCGGGATAGCATCGTCCGGTTTGGCGTTGAGAGGATCAGCAACCCGTTTTCCGCCAGCGCCCCTGACAGTCCCGCAATGAAAAGCGCTGGATCGGTGACATGCTCAATCACCTCCATTGACGTAACCAGATCAAATTGCGCGCCCGCCAAAGTCTCGACGCTGCCCGCGCGATAAACGATGCCCAGCCCCGATTGCGCCGCGTGCAAGCGGGCGACCTCAACATTTTCGGGGGCGGCATCAAGCCCGGTCACATCAGCACCCAGCCTGGCGAGCGGCTCACACAACAGACCAGCGCCGCAGCCGACGTCAAGCGCGCGCTTGCCGACCAGCGGCGTAAAGCTGGCGGAATCGAGCTGCCAATGCACGTTCACCCGATCGCGGATATAGCCAAGCCGCGCCGGATTCAGCCGGTGCAGCATCGCCGATGAGCCCCTGGGGTTCCACCAATCCGCCGCAAGCCTGCCAAAATGCGCGGCTTCGTTGGGATTGATCGTCGATTGCGGGTCGCTTGCCATTGTCATTCCCCTTACTTATCAGGCCTCACCTCGCTCTCCAAAGGACTTTGTACAAAATCGATGGCGCGCATTGTGATGAAATTTGGCGGCACATCGATGGCCGGGATCGAGCGGATCAGAAGCGTCGCCGCCCGCGTCAAGCGTGAGGTGGACGCGGGGCATCAAGTCGCGGTGGTCGTGTCCGCGATGGCGGGCGAGACAGACCGGCTGGTCAATTTCTGTCGTGAGGCATCCTCGCTGTATGATCCGCGCGAGTATGATGTCGTAGTATCATCTGGCGAGCAGGTGACATCGGGGCTGCTGGCGATCGCGCTTCAGGCGATCGGCGTGCCCGCGCGCAGCTGGCTTGGCTGGCAAGTGCCGATCCAAACCGACAACGCGCATACCGCCGCCCGGATAGAGCAAATCGATACCGACGCGCTGGGGGCAGCGATAGCATCGGGCGAGGTCGCGGTGATCCCGGGCTTTCAGGGGATGGGCAATGACGGTCGCATCTCGACGCTAGGCCGGGGCGGATCAGACACAAGCGCTGTGGCGGTTGCCGCCGCGAACAAGGCTGACCGCTGCGACATCTACACTGATGTGGACGGCGTTTACACCACCGACCCTCGCATCGTGCCGCGCGCGCGAAAAGTGAAGCGCGTGACGTATGAAGAAATGCTCGAATT
>JBBQAU010000256.1:0-3172 GCA_038316685.1 Sphingomonadales bacterium | reverse complement strand
TGATGATCGGCCCTTCGATTCCCTGAGCTTGCTCCAGCCGCATCAGCGGCGCTCTTTGGGCACCACGCGCTCGACATTACTGTTGGCGATGACGGACTTTTCCAGATTGGGGTCAGCGCGCAGGCCAAGCGTGATCAGCAGCGACGATGACACATAGATAGACGAATAAGTGCCGACGAAAATGCCCAAAATCATCGCGGCGGTAAAGCCACGCAGCACATGGCCGCCAAACAGCAGCAACGCCCCGAGCGCGAGCAGGATCGTCAACGAGGTCATCACTGTGCGCGGCAGCGTTTCGTTGACCGACAGATCGATAATTTCGGCCATCTCCATCTTGCGATAGCGGCGCATATTTTCGCGGATACGATCATCGATCACGATCTTGTCGTTGATTGAATAACCAATGATGGTCAGCACCGCAGCGACGATATTGAGATCAAATTCAAACTGGGTGATCGCAAAAAAGCCAAGCGTCATCAACAGATCGTGGATGATGGCAACCACCGTCGACACGCCGAACTGCCACTCAAATCGGAAGATCGCAAACAGGCCGATGCCGAGTACCGCAAGCGCGACAGCGGCGATCCCCTTCCAGATCAATTCGCCCGACACCTTGCCCGACACCGCGTCCTGTTTGGAAAATTTGGCGGCCGGGAACTCGGCATTGATCGCGGTCTGGACGCGCTTGACGGTGGCTTCGGCTGCCCCCTTGTCCTGGCTTTCAGGGGCGGGGAGGCGGATCGACACGGTATTGGGATCGCCAAATTGCTGGAGGCGGACCTCGCCCAGCTCCAGCCGTTCAAGCGACGTGCGCAGCTTGTCGAGCGACGGCGGCGACGCGAATTTTTCCTCAATCATCAACCCGCCGACAAAGTCGACGCCCAGATTGAGCCGGTAAATGAACACCGTCGCAAGCGCGATGACCGATAACAATGCGGTCAGCCCGAACGCCCAGTAACGCAGACGAACAAAGCCGATATTGGTGTTGTCAGGGACAAGTTTCAGTAGGCGCATGGCTTACAACCTCGTCCTGCCAGCGAAAGCTGGCATCATGGCGGGGCAGGCGTAATGCGCACCCCAAAGCGACCCCGAAATTCGCCGGGGTGACAATAATGTGAGCGGCGCGATCATATGTTGATCTCCGCCGGGCGTTGCTTGCGAACCCACAGCACGACAAGCATCCGCGTGAAGGTAACCGCAGTAAACACCGAAGTCGCAATGCCGATCAGCAGGACGACCGCGAATCCTTTCACTGGCCCCGATCCAAGCAACAACATGATGACGCCCGAAATGGCATGGGTCATGTTCGCCTCAAAGATCGTGCGGCTGGCCTCTTTATAGCCCAACTCAACTGCCTGGATCACGCTGCGACCGCGCCGCCGCTCCTCACGGATACGCTCGTTGATCAGTACATTGGCATCAACCGCGGTGCCGATTGTCAGCACGAAGCCTGCAATCCCGGGCAGCGTCAGCGTGCCGTTCAGCACCGCAAGTACGCCGATGATCACGACAATGTTGATGACGACGGCGATGTTGGCATAAACGCCAAAGCGGCCATAGGTGACGAGCATGAAAATGATCACGGCGACTGCCGCAATGATCGACGCGGTAATCCCGGCGCGGATTGATTCCGCCCCCAGATCAGGCCCGACGGTGCGTTCCTCAACGACCTTCAACGCAATCGGCAATTTGCCCGATCGCAGTGCAATCGCCAGCTGATTGGCCGACGCCACAGTAAAATTGCCCGAGATTGAGGCAGTGCCGCCCAGGATTGGCTCATTGATATTGGGCGCTGACAGCACCTGATTGTCGAGGATGATTGCAAAGGGTTTGCCGACATTTTCCTGTGTGATGCGCGCAAATTTGCGCCCGCCCTGGCTGTCAAAAGTGATTATCACGTTGGGCAGGTTGTTCTGGCTGTCGTTGCTCTGCTGCGCGTTGATCAACTGATCGCCCGATATGATCGCGGACCGTTTCACCGCAATCGGCCCACCGCCCTCGGCATAGGGCAAAATCTGGCTGCCAATCGGCGCGTTGCCCTTGGCGACTTCAACCGGATCAGCGCGCTGATCGACGAGCTTGAATTCAAGTTTGGCGGTCTTGCCGAGCAAATCCTTGAGCGCCTGTGGGTCCTTCAACCCCGGCACCTGTACGACGATGCGGTTACTGCCCTGCCGGACGATGGTTGGCTCGCGTGTGCCAAGTTCGTCGATGCGGCGGCGGACGACTTCGGTTGCGTCCTCCATCGCGCGGTCAATCGCCTGTGTCAGCCCCGCTGTGCTGGGTGTGAGCACAAAGCGCTGGCCATCGACGACGGCGATGTCCCAGTCACGCTGCCCGGTCAGCCCCGCGCCATTGGTCAGCGGTAACACCCGTTCGCGCGCTTCATCAACCTGCGTTACATCGCGCAGCAGGAAACTCAGCTTGCCGTCGCGCGTCGAGATATCGCCAATCGCGATTCGAGGACTGCCGCGCCGCATTTCGGTTGCCACCGTCTCCCGCATCTGTTCGAGCCGGGACGCAGCGACATCATCGGTGTCGGCCTCCAGCAGCAAATAACTGCCGCCTGCCAGATCAAGCCCCAGATTGATCCGTGGATGCGGGAATTTGCCCCAGCTGTTGGTCACCGATTCAGGCAGCAGGCTCGGCACGGCAAGCAGCATCAATGCCCCCAGCAGGCCAAGGATAGCGGCTATCTTCCAGCGGGGAAAATCAAGCATTGGGTTTAGTCGTTTGCAGGTTTTGCGCCGCCAGTGGGCGCGATGCTGGCGATGGTCGATTTGACGACGCGGATCTTTACGCCCTGTGCAATCTCGATCTCGGCAATCTTGTCATCGACCTTGATAACCTTGCCGATCACGCCGCCGGCCGTCGTTACCTCATCGCCCTTTTTCATCGCGCCGACCGAATCCCGCAACGCCTTCATCCGGCGTTGTTGCGGGCGGATCATCAGAAAGTAAAATGCGATGAAGACGAGGAACAACGGTGCAAGGCTTAGGATACCAAGCGGGTCGCCTGCGGCGGCACCGGCGGTCTGGGCAAAGGCGGGGGTGGCGAACATGGCGTCCTAAATCTGCTGGGGTGGCGGGGCTATTGCACCTCGCGCTATAAGCGGCGCGCGCTACCACCATCGCGCCGCGCGTGCAACGGGGAGAGTTCACGATGCCGGTAT
>JBBQAU010000255.1:0-3190 GCA_038316685.1 Sphingomonadales bacterium | reverse complement strand
GCTCGCGAGGAAGCGCGGGTCGATGCCAGCGCGTCTGAGGCATCGTATCCACGGCGAGACGGTTGATTGGTTGAAAATAATAGAGAGATCAGGGGCCACCGTCAGCCATGCATGATTGGCCAGCTCATCTTCCAATTGGCCACCCCCCCAACCGGCATAACCAAGCGCAACGATCCAGTCTTTGGGACCGCGGCCCTCCGCAATCGCCCGCAAGATATCGATGGTGCTGGTTAAGGTCCAACGGTCAGCCACCTTAATACTATCCTGCCCGCTCCAATCGTTGGAATGCAGCACGAACCCGCGTCCGGGCTCAACCGGGCCCCCAATATAAACGCCGACATCTTCTGAGAGCCCTGGATCGATCCCTAATTGGCTCAGCAATTTATGAAAACGAATGTTTTTGTGTTCGGCACCGATGCAAATGCCCATCGCCCCGTCCGCATCATGCGCGCACATCGCAATCGCTGCATGATCGAATCGAGGATCGCCCATATTGGGCATGGCCAACAGAAATTGGCCGGTCAGATAAGAAAAATCGCTCATTCTTATAGGTTAGACGAAGCTGATGGAGGTTTCAAAACCGCCGATAATCCGGGTGATCATACGGGCATTCGAATTTGCCGATCTAGTCCGGCAAACGATGCACTTCATTCCCGTCAGGCTAGGCGGTACTCTGTCATAGCGCTGATTTGGCTAGATCGAACCTCGCGCATATATTTTTAGCGCATCGTCCAGCAATAAATCATCAATTTTGCGACCAGGCGACTTCAATCCGCCCGCGCCCTGCCGTAGATGGTCGTCACCACACTGCACCTTTTGGGAAGGACCCCGGACATGACAATCAAAGTTGGCGACAAGATTCCCCAATCGACATTCACGAAAATGACCGATCATGGTCCGGAAGCAGTTGATAGCGACAGCTATTTTGCGGGCCGCAAGGTCGCGCTTTTTTCGGTTCCTGGTGCCTTCACGCCGACCTGTTCAGCGCGTCATCTGCCTGGCTATGTCGAAAAGGCCGAGCAATTCAAGGCCAAGGGTGTCGATGAGATCGCCTGTACCGCTGTAAACGATGCGTTCGTGCTGGGCGCGTGGAGCAAAAGCGGCAACGCCAACGATACGGTGACGATGCTCGCTGACGGTAATGGCGATTTCGCCGAGGCAGTTGGCCTGACAATGGACGGGTCAAAGTTTGGCATGGGCAAGCGGGGGCAGCGTTATTCGATGCTGATTGAGGACGGCGTCGTTACGCAACTCAACGTCGAAGGTCCGGGCGAATTCAAAGTAAGTTCGGCCGAACATATGCTCGATGCGATCTAAACCAATCCACTGATTTTGAACGATCCGGGGTGTCCGTGCCGAAGGCTTGGGCACCCTTACCTTGCCACGACATGATCGGTGGATTAGCGCTGCTCAATGAATTCTGCTGTCGATATCGTCGCTGAGCTTGACCGGCTCTATTCTCAGTCTGTCGCGCGGCTTCAGGCGGCGTTGATTGCCTATCTCGAAGGCGGCATCACTCCAGAACCGGAATCCCGCACAGACGGTTCATTTGCTTATCCCGAAATTCGCCTCCGGTATCGCGCCGGGCCAGAACGCCCGGCTCCGCTGCGGTCTTTCGGGCGCCTTGTGACGCCTGGCGAATACAAGATCAGTGTCACGAAACCAGCGATCTTTGCCGGATATCTGATCGAGCAGCTGACCCTGCTGATCGAGGATTATGATGTCGAGGTAGAGGCGGTCAGCGGTCGGCAGGAAATCCCGTTCCCCTATGTCCTCGACCCCGGCCATGCGATGCGCCTTGATCAAGTTTCAGCCACCGAACTCGCCCGTTTCTTCCCTGCAACAGAGCTTGCCCATATTGGTGATGAGATTGCCGATGGCCTGTGGACCAATCCCGAAGAGGTCCGGCCGCTTGCGCTTTTTGACGGTTTACGCACCGATTTTTCGCTCGCCCGGCTGCGCCACTACACCGGGACGCCGCCTGAACATGTCCAGCGCTATGTGTTGTTCACCAATTATCACCGTTATGTCGATGAATTCGTGCGGTGGGCATGCAGCCAGCTGGGCAAAGGCAGTCGTTACACCGCTGTCTCCGGCGCTGGCGGCGTGGTGATCCAGGCTGGCGATGATCCAGCCAAACTCGTTACCGACAGCGCGTGGCGACGCCATCAAATGCCCGCCTACCACCTGATCGCCCCCGACAAAACCGGCATCACGCTTGTCAATATCGGCGTTGGACCTTCCAACGCCAAGACGATTACTGATCATCTGGCCGTTGTGCGCCCTGAGGCATGGCTGATGATCGGGCATTGCGGCGGCCTGCGGCCTAGCCAGCGGATTGGCGATTATGTGCTCGCCCATGCTTACTTGCGCGACGATCATGTGCTCGACGATGTCCTGCCACCGGAGATACCTATTCCCGCAATCGCCGAGGTGCAGCTTGCGCTCGCCCGCGCGGCAGCCAGGGTTTCAGGCCAGTCCGGCGACGAGTTAAAGCGTCGTTTGCGCACCGGCACGATCGTGACGACCGATGATCGTAATTGGGAGTTGCGCTATCAAAAATCCGCACTGCGATTTTCGCTCTCGCGCGCGGTTGGGATCGATATGGAGTCAGCGACGATTGCGGCGCAAGGCTATCGATTCCGGGTGCCCTACGGGACGCTGCTCTGTGTGTCCGACAAGCCGCTCCACGGCGAGCTGAAATTGCCGGGCCAAGCCAACAGCTTTTACGAACGCGCTATTTCCGAACATATGCGGATCGGCATTGAGGCATGCGAAGAGTTACGCCGAGAGGGAGCAAAGCTCCACTCGCGCAAGCTGCGAGCATTTAATGAGCCGCCGTTTCGCTGAGGCTCAGGCAGACGGCGGATCAGCGATCATCGCGGTGAATTTGGCTTCTGCCACAAGTATCCCGTTGATCGACGCGCGCCCACTAAACTTGCAAACGCTGCTACGTTTCTGGACAAACGCAACATCAAGCTTCAACAAAACACCCGGCTCGACCGGCTTACGAAACTTCGCCCCTTCGATCGCCATGAAATAAACGAGTTTGCCCGATCCTGTAAGGCCAAGCGATTCCACCGCCAATATGCCTGCCGCCTGGGCCATCGCCTCGACAATCAGGACACCGGGCATGATCGGCCTGCCAGGAAAATGGCCTTGAAAGAAGCCCTCATTGATTGTCACCGCT
>JBBQAU010000254.1:0-3196 GCA_038316685.1 Sphingomonadales bacterium | reverse complement strand
TCGTCGCTGGAACGGCCAGCAGCGCGGATTTTGGCAGGGGCGCGGCCAGGTCTGGCGTGGTGCGCACCGGCAGATGCGCCCGATGTGGCGCGATTATGGCATAGGGGGACAGCCCGGTCGTGGACTTGGTAACGGTCGTGGCCGCTGGCGCTAGGCGGTCGGTCGCGTTCTGATGAGTCCAATCGCGATGGTCGTCATCACCGGCTCGCGGTGTTGGTTGCGCACCGTAATCTTTGATCGATAGCTCCCCATTTCCGGGCGGCTATTGGATGCGCGCTTGTCAAGGATTTCGGTCTCGCAAGACAGAGTGTCTCCGGGATAAACGGGTTTGAGCCAGCGCAGCTCGTCTTGCCCCGGCGACCCGAGGCCAGCCTGATTGCTGTTCTTCATATTTTCCACCAGCATCGCCATCAGCATGGCGCAGGTGTGCCATCCGCTCGCCGAGAGCCGCCCGAAATGCGTCTGCGCCGCCGCCTCGTCGGACAAGTGGAAGGGTTGCGGATCATACCGCGTGGCAAAATCAATCACCTCCTCGCGCGTCACCTTGTAACTGCCGAACTGTGTGGTCGTGCCGGGCACGATGTCTTCAAAATAAACCATGGCATACCGCTCGTTTCGCAACGTGAAACTGTCAAGCCCTACTGGCCAAGCGCGGACTTGAAGCGCGCATCATCACCATCAAGCGTCTTGTCTTGCGGCAGGCCGATCAGGTTGCGGACCAGCGGGGCAATATCAACATTATCGAAGCTGCGGATCGGCCCA
Source organism: Sphingomonadales bacterium (assembly GCA_038316685.1). Taxonomy (GTDB): domain Bacteria; phylum Pseudomonadota; class Alphaproteobacteria; order Sphingomonadales; family Sphingomonadaceae; genus Sphingomonas. Next base: position 2,434 of record JBBQAU010000254.1, on the reverse strand, counting down.
CTCGCGCGGATCGCGGGACCATTGGCGATGAACACCGCCGCCATTTCGGGTGCCGCAGGGTCATAACCATGCGCGCCACCGGGTTTAATGGGCTTATCGGCGGGGGGCGCCTTTTCGTTGATGAGCCAGCCAATTTCCGCGAGGCATATAAAGGACGGGACACGCGGATGCTTGCCATAATGGAGCGCGTTCGGAATCTCGCCTTTACGCCAGCATTGCATATGGTCATGCGGCTTCAACAGGGTCTCGGCGAGGGCAGCCTCTTTGCCCGGTTGCGGCTCAAGCCCCACATAGGGGCCGCCGGTGATGAAGCGAAAGCTGGTGGGATCGACGACCTTGTCGAGCTGTATCACCCGGTCGGGGCTCGTCGCTGCCATCCCGTGATCCGAAACGATCACCAGATTGGCGGGCTGACCGAGCGTCACAAGCGCCTGCCGCAACTGCCCGATTGACGCATCGACGGCAGCGACGGCAGCGTTGGTTTTCAGGCCGTCGGGGCCGTTCACATGGCCTGCGCTATCGACTGTATCAAAATACAGCGTGAGAAACCGGGGGCGCGTCGCCGCCGGACGGCGCAGCCAGTCGATGACAGCATCGACGCGCTGGCGATTGCTCACCTCATGGCCATATTGCTGCCAGTCCTGCGGCCGCACCCCGCTAAAATCGACATTGGCACCCGGCCAGAACATCGTTGCGCTGCGGATGCCAGCTTTCTCTGCGGTGATCCAGATCGGCTCGGCCTGCGTCCACCAGAACGGTTCTTCGCTCTGCATCGTAAATGTCATGCCGGGGTGCGCTGTATCTTCCATCCGGTTGCCCACCACGCCGTGCCGGTCGGGGCGTAACCCGGTGACGAGCGTCCAGTGATTGGGGAAAGTAATGCTCGGGAAGGAGGGCCGCATCGATCCGCTGATCCCCGATGCCGCAAGTTCGTTGAGGTTTGGCGTCACCTTGCGCTGAAGATAATCGGGGCGGAAACCGTCGATTGAGACAAGGATCGTCACTGGCGCGCGCTGCTCCTGGGGGGCAATGATAGCGGCGGTGCGCGGGGGGTCGATCGGCGGGGTGACGCAAGCTTGCAGGGCAGCGGCAAGCGCCATCGCAAAGATGCGTGAGGTAATTTTCATGTCCCGCCTATGCCGTGTGGCCAAGTCAATCATGTTACACCGACCCTCCGGGGTATGCTGCGCCCGCAGCAACAACCCCGCCATCGCCGCCCGCTGCGGCGCGCACAACACCAGGGTGGTGCGCATCGGCCCGAAAGAAATCATGACGGCGATTGTGCTGGAGTGGACGCGGTTTGGGAATGGGGAATGATGTTGCGTTTTAGTGGGAGGTGAGTGAGATTGATGCGGTGACGATGTTCGACAATCGCGATGACTTTCGCCGCTGGCTGGAGGGTAAACCCAACAGCTGGGCGCAGATTCTGGCGTGCCGCGCAGCGTTGCGCGTGTTTCCCCTTGCCGTCCGACGTCAGCCGACATTAACATTTCGGGCGCTGGGCATAGCGTGGACTGCGCGTAACCTTCCAGCCCAAGATATGCGCGCCGCAGCCCGCGCCGCCGCCGCCGCCGCCATTAACGACACCGACGCCGCAATCGCAGTGGGTGCCCACACTGCCCCTGCCGCTGCCGCCCGCGCCGCCGCCTACGCCGCCGGCGAAAACGACGCCACCGCCGCCCGCGCCGCCACCTACGCCTACGGCTACCTTGCTGGTGCCGAGGACGCGCCCTTTGCGACCGTTTCCGATGACGCGCAGTGGTTGGTGGACGCGGGTTTGCCGGATGCGGCGGCGGAGGCGATGACCGCACTGCCGCTCTGGCTGTCTGGCGCGCCGGACTGGTTCGACAGGGAGTGGCGCGAGGCAAAGGAGGATTTGCGCGCCAGTGGCACTGCGCGCGATCCATGGGTCGATTGGTTTGATCGGCGGATTGCGGGCCACGCCACCGCCTTTGCCTTGCCGCGCGCGGCGGACCAGGCCATCCAGATCAGAATTGCCGAACAGGACGACGCCTTTTGGGCGCGTGATCGCGCCGCGATCAATGCCGATATCCAGCAATGGATTGATGAAGCAACGCCGCCCGATGTTCCGGCGCAGCGCCCAAATGAACTGCAAACCGAAATTCGTGATGGCCGTGTTGCCCGTGTCAACGCGCCGCCGCAGCCAACCACCCCCGAACAGGATCAGCGCCGTCGTGATGCGTGGCAGGCGATGCGCGATGCGCTGGACGATTATCGGGCGGATGGCCCAGCGGACAATTGGCCGCGCCTGAACCGGATGATCGATCGGATCGCGGTCGCGGTCGGGCAGGAATTTGATTCCCTGAACCCGGTTGGCCTTGGCGTGCAGGCACAGTATCTTCAGCAATATGCGCTGCGCGCCGATGAATTTTTAATCGCCGATCGCGCCGCCGATCTGGTCGGGCTGAACGTC
>JBBQAU010000253.1:0-3200 GCA_038316685.1 Sphingomonadales bacterium | reverse complement strand
GTGTTCGGATCGATTAGCACTAATGCGGGCTGGTGAAAGGCACCGATCAAGTTCTTGCCAACCCGGCTGTTGATTGCCGTCTTTCCCCCGACCGAGGAATCGACCTGGGCAAGCAGGGTAGTCGGGATCTGGACGAACTGGCAGCCCCGCTTGACGATTGCGCAGGCAAAGCCCGTCAGATCACCGATAACGCCGCCGCCAAGCGCGACGACGTGATCGCCGCGTTCGATTCCGATTCCCAAAAGCCAATCGGCCAACTGCTCAAGAGTTGACCAACTTTTGCTTTGCTCCCCTGCAGGAATCGTCATTACGGCTGAACGAATTCCGATACTATCGAGCGATTGCTGCAATATATTTACATATGGTTCAAGATTACTGTCCGTGACGATCGGGACCGTCCGTCCACGCGCTAGTGGTTCCAGCCACCTGTGTGCGCGCGCCAAAAGCCCCGCTTCGATCACAACTTCATATCGACGTGCGCCCAGCTCTACCGCAACAGTCTTCATGCTTTGAGCGCTTTCAAAATGGCATTGACCGTCGCCTCATGCGGCGACTGACGGCTGGAGACATGGATCGGGGCTAACGCATAGACCGGGTCACGGACCCGGGCCAGCTCCGTTAACACCTCCAGCGGCTCTCGATGACGCAGCAGCGGGCGCGTATCACGGCGTTGGACGCGTTCGGCCAAAAGTGCGGGATCAGCGTTCAGCCAGACGGCGGTCGCGCGTTCCAGGATTAGCGTCCGTGTTTCATCATTGATGAACGCCCCGCCGCCCGTGGCGATGATCTTTGCCGTGCCGTCAATCAGTCGAGCGATGACTCGTCGTTCGCCGTCACGAAAATAGCTCTCGCCAAAGCGATCAAATATCTCGCCGATGCTCATGCCTGCCGCCAATTCAATCTCTGTATCGGCATCGACAAAGGGCAGCGACAATCGTGCCGCCAGCCGCCTTCCGACCGTCGATTTCCCCACACCCATCAGCCCGACAAGGACGATGGGTCGATCCCAGCGACGATTCGCTGATAGGTGATTTTGCATCATGGCTGGATGGGCTATACAGCCTGCCCTTGCCTCGGGCAAAAGGGACGCGGTCAGATGCGCGAACCCATCGTCATTCGCCTGTTTTCGGTCTCTTTTGCAAGGTAGTCCATGTCCCGCTTGCTCATCGCCTCAATTATCCTTCTCGCCGTTATCGGTGCAACTGTTGCCGGTCTCGGGCAGCTGAGCGTTGAGAAGCCGATGACGCGGGTGGAAAAGGTTGTGCCGCTTGCATCGCTCCAGAAATAAGGTTGTGGGTGACGCGCTTGCGCTTGCGCTTGCGATCCTCGCGTTCGGCCTGCCCGCGTTGGGACAGGAGCGGCCTGAGTCGATTTTGCCGCCGGGCTTCGATCAACCTCCAACGCCGTCGCCATCACCGGTTCCCACAACGCAGCAAACGCCTCGCAGTGTTGCGCCACAAGCCCCGGCGACGACCCCGCTCGCGGGCCTTTCAGACCCGGTGGCACCGACAGAACCGCTCAGCGAACTATCCGGCACGCCCTTGCCGATCGACCCTGTATTGATTGCCGAATATGAGATGCCATCTTATGCGCGCCGGTCGCTTTCGCGGATTGGGATTGTTGGCCAAGCCCAAGGCGGATTGTCCCCAACGGCATTTGGATCAGCGGATGGCCGTTACCTTGAAGCCTTGATGAGCCGGTTACGCGCGCCGATCGCATCGCGCTGGCTCTCAATTGGTCTGCGCCGTGCGCTTGCGTCACGGGTTGATACCCCCGCCAACGTAAACGGTGCAGATTTTGCGGCCGAACGCGCCTGGTTATTGCTGCGAATGGGTGAGGCAAATGTTTCGCGGGCAATAATTGAAGCCGTCGATCCTGATAACTACACGCCAAAGCTGTTCGAGGCTGCCATGCAATCCGCGCTCGCGAGTGGCGACCCAGCTTTGGTTTGTCCCGTTGTCGATGACGCAAAACGCGTATCGAGCGATCGGGCCTGGATTTTAGCAGAGGCAATGTGTCGTGCATTGTTAGGTGTTCCCAGTGAAGCGGGAGCACTGATCGATGCGGCCCGACGGCGCGGCGTCGCGCGTGGCACTGATCTATTGTTGGCAGAAAAAGTGGTGGGTGCCGGTGCTGCTGGACGTCGGGCCGTGACAATCGACTGGAACGATGTCGATCACCTGACGATCTGGCGATATGGCCTGGCGATGGCCACGGGGGTCCCAATTCCTCAAGAATTGTTAGACAGTGCCAATCCGCGGGTGCACCATTGGCGGGCCCTGTCGCCAATGCTTGATGCCAAAACCCGGGCCGTGTTTGCCGAACGGGCAGCCGCCCAGGGTGTGCTATCTAACATCGCGTTGGTTGATCTATTTGGTGAGATTGAGCAAGCCGACGATCAACCCATTGCCGAGGGCGCCATCGCGCGTGACTTGCGCACGGCCCATAGCGAGCAGGATCGAACGCGCCGACTGGCAGCGCTGAGAGCCCTGTGGGGCGACCCGAAGGCATTTTTGACGCCTTATCCGCGATTGATACTAACCGCTCGCGCAGCGGCGGGCGTCGCTGCAGCCAAGGATACTCCGGAGGCCGATAAGCTGATTGCAGCCATGCTCAGCGCGGGATTGCATAAGCAGGCGTCTGAATGGCGTGATTTCGTAGACGTCGGTAGTCAGGGCTGGGCGCTGCTGACGCTGGGTGAGCGATCCTTTATTGGGAAAGTGTCAGTGGGGGATTTCAATCGCTATCGTGGCGGGCCGAGCGATTCCGCTGGGATCAAGCCAAAACTTCTCCTGGCCGGTCTTGCCGGACTGGGGCTGCTCGATACTGGTGTCAGCACAAGTATCGCCCGTGATCTTGGGGTCGATCTTGGTTCCCAGAATAGCTGGACAAAAGCACTTGATCAGGCGGTGATCGCGCGTCAGCCGGGAACTGTCGTTTTGCTCTGTGCGATCGGCATGCAGACAACCGATTGGCAAGGCGTCTCGCCACTTGCACTTTACAACATCCTTTCTGCACTCAACCGGGTCGGGCTTGAAGGCGAGGCGCGCATGATTGCGGTTGAGGCGCTGACGCGGCTTTGAGGGACGTTACTGACAAAGCGCTGATTGATCGATTTCTGGAGATGTTGGCGGCTGAAGCAGGGGCAGCGGCGAACACGATTGCGGCCTATCGGAGCGATTTGACCCTGGCGTCCGATC
>JBBQAU010000252.1:0-3256 GCA_038316685.1 Sphingomonadales bacterium | reverse complement strand
CCGCCAGGCGCGCAGCCGGAGCATCAGTTGATCCGCATGAGATTTCCATCGAATTGACCCGTAAATGGGAAGAACCCGTCGGTCGCGGATCGGGTAACTGGCTGTATCAAATGCGTGAGAGCGTGCGAAAGCGTATTGAAGTGATGCTGACCGAACAGGCTTAGCGGGCAGATTTACCTCTTCTTGCAGCAGACCTAACTGATCGCGCCTCTTCTCCTCTTCCCAAAGGGGAGAGGCTTCATGGGTTCGACTGAATGAGACTGAGCACTAAACCGTCATTGCGAGCGCAGCAAAGCAATCCAGCTCCGTCACGCCAGGCGGCACACTGGACTGCGTCGCTTCGCTCGAAATGATGATAGTTTTTTGCAAGCGTATCATCACCCAACATATTACCGGGCTAGGCCGGTTTCGCGGTTTGAAGTGAGTTGACAACCCCCCAGGCAATCATCGCCTGCCCAGCAAAATAAAGCGGCCACACGAGCAGATCGGGGATGATTGACCCCGCCATTATTCCCAAACGCGCAAAGATCAGCAAGTCACTCACCGCAAACAGCAACGCCCCAAATGACACCAAATTACGCGGAAACCGGCTGAGCCACGCCGCCGCTGCCATGCCCCCAAGTCCTGTCGCATAAAGCGCAATCCCCGGTGCCGCCGCGCGGTCCGACGGCAGGATGAAGGCGATTACCGGGATGAGGATCAATTGCCCAATCGCTATCGGCGCATCCTCCGCCCAACTCAGCGCCCGTCGGTTTTGAAGATAGAACCCAATGGCGACCAGATGCCCCGCCAGGAATGCGAGCGCGCCGGAGGTCAGCCCAGCAGCATTGAGCACGACGTCGCCCAGCGCGCCAAACGCGAGCACCAGCGCAATCAACCACCCATCAACCGACCGCGCCCGCGCTGCCGCCCAAAACGCGAGCAGGCCCACGCCCATGCCCTTGAGCACCGTCAGCGCGGGTCCATCAGCAAAAAGCCACGTCGCCGGGAGATAGGCAGTGCCTGCGATGACGGCCGCAAGGAAGATCGCATCCTCGCGCCGCCAAGCCTGCAATAGTCTATGAGATGTCATAGCCGTAGTTTACTTCACGCCGCTTATTACGCCAGCCGTTGAGCATGCCGCCCGGTGGATGCCGGAACAAGTCTGGCATGACGGTGAGGAACTGAATTTAGCCTTCCCCGTCACCCCGGACCTCTGCGCGCATTCTTTGATCCGGAATGGCCGCTCTGTTCGCTCCACTGACGTCGCAAAGGCAGCGGGACCCCGGCGCAAGGCCCTGGTGACGAGCCGATAGATGGGTAGTGCCCCCAAAATTCAGCTCTGTCGTTCGCACCTTTGGTTGGCATATGACCTTGCCAGCGCCGCCTCAATCCGCTTTCACCAACGGGACAGGCAGTGGGGCATGAACCGGGGGGAGTGAACCAGGGGGCGTGAACCGGGGGTTGTGAACCGGTTAATTTTTTTTGAAGGCGAGCGGGATTTGATGGCGGATTTGCACGATGTTCAGATTATCGGCGGAGGCCTTGCCGGGTCAGAGGCTGCGTGGCAGCTCGCCCAGGCGGGTTTTCGCGTAAAATTGTCCGAAATGCGCGGGTCCGGAGAGAGGACGCCCGCGCATCATACCGATGGTTTGGCCGAGCTGGTCTGTTCCAACAGTTTCCGTTCGGACGATGCGGAGCGCAATGCCGTGGGCCTGCTGCATGCCGAAATGCGCACTCTCGGATCGATCATCTTGACGCAGGGTGATCTCCACAAAGTCCCGGCGGGGTCCGCGCTCGCGGTTGACCGCGATAATTTCTCCAACGGCGTGACAGCGGCTTTGGCGGCGCATCCCAACATTACGATTGTGCGCGAACGTGTCGATACGCTGCCAAACGATGGCTTGGCGATCATCGCCACCGGCCCGCTTACCGCGCCAGGTCTTGCGACCAGCATCGGTGCAGCGACAGGCGCCGACGCGCTCGCCTTTTTCGATGCGATTGCCCCGATCGTCCATCATGAAAGCGTCGATATGAGTGTCGCCTGGATGCAATCGCGCTGGGATAAGGGAGAGACAAAGGATTATATCAACTGCCCGATGAACCGCGAGGAGTATATCGCCTTCCACACCGGGTTGATCGAGGGCGAAAAGACCGAGTTCAAGGAATGGGAGACCAACACCCCTTATTTTGAAGGCTGTATGCCGATTGAGGTGATGGCATCGCGCGGCGTTGATACGCTGCGTTATGGCCCGATGAAACCCGTTGGGCTTGATGATCCGCGCACCGGCCGCTGGCCCTATGCCGTCGTCCAGCTGCGCCAGGACAATGCGAGCGGCACGTTGTGGAATATCGTCGGTTTTCAAACCAAGCTGAAACATGCCGAACAGGTCCGGCTGTTTCGCACGATACCGGGGCTGGAAAATGCTGAGTTTGCAAGGCTGGGTGGGTTGCATCGTAACACCTTTATCCGCTCGCCTGCGTTGCTCGATCCCACGCTGCGGTTAAAGTCGCGTCCCAATATCCGCTTTGCCGGGCAGATTACGGGGTGTGAGGGCTATGTTGAAAGTGCCGCCATCGGGTTGCTCGCGGGGCGTTTTGCCGCTGCCGAGCTTGGCGGGTGCGCCATGACGCCACCGCCGGTGGAAACCGCACTTGGGGCGCTGCTGGGGCATATTACCGGCGCGGCGGAGGCCGAAACTTATCAGCCAATGAATATCAATTTTGGGCTGATGCCGCCGATTGAAGGGCGCACAAAGAAGGCCGACCGCAAGCTGCTTTACACCAGCCGCGCGCGTGCCGCGCTCGACGAGTGGATGGCGGCGGCTTAGCTCTCCGCCTCGCCCGCTGCGACGCCTTCGGCAGGCGGGCAAGGCGCAGTCGGTCGCGCGCGGCGCTTGGGCGCGGTTGTCGCGAATTCGGTGGGATTCATCCGGCCATCGCGGTTGCCGTCGGCGGTGGCAAATCGGGTGTTGGTCTTGGTCGCCCATTCATCGAAGGAGAGCGTGCCATCGCCATTGCTGTCGAGCCGCGCATAGGCCTTGCGGCGTGAGGCGAGGTATTCGTTGCGCGTAATCGCGCCGTCGCGGTCCTTGTCATAGCGGCCAAAGCGCTTTTCCTCGCGCGTTTTGTCGGTGGCTTCGGGCAGCAGTGCGCCCAGATCACTGTCAGCCGCCCCGCTCTGCGCAAAGGCCTTCGGCAAATCAGGCAACAGCTTTGCAGGTTTACCGCCACTATTTGCCAGCATGACGCCCCCTGCGGCCAACGACAATACACC
>JBBQAU010000251.1:0-3256 GCA_038316685.1 Sphingomonadales bacterium | reverse complement strand
TCAATCAATTGACTTGAGTTTAATTCCTGCGCTGCGGACCTGATCCGCGCAAGGAAAGGCTCATTCATGGACAAGGATGATAACAGCGTTGCGAAACCCGCTGGCGTGCTGACAGCAGCACTCGACGTGGTGAGCGACGCACTTGCTGGCTTGCGATTTGGTGCAATCAATCTGGTCGTCCATGACGGCAAGGTTGTTCAGATCGACGTGACCGAGCGCAAACGGCTGACCGATTGATCGGCAGCCAACTTTTTTGATAAACACAACAGGGACCCGCAGACCGGACCACCGGATGCATGCCCGCTTGCAAAGGCGAAACCATGTATCCGAAATCCATCCGCAGCACTTTGCTGCTTGGCGCGGCGTTTGCCGGGTTGATCCCTACCAATGCGTCTGGGCAGGACGAACTGCCTGCTCAAGACAATTCCACCGCCGCACAGGAGCAGCAAAGCAATGACATCATCGTCACCGCCCGCCGCCGCTCCGAAAGCGCGCAGGATATTCCGCTCGCAGTGTCGGTCATCGATGCCAAACAGCTTGATGAGACGGGATCGTTCAACGTCGCCCGGCTTCAGCGGCTGACGCCGACATTGCAGTTCTATTCGTCGAACCCGCGCAACACGGCAGTCAATATCCGTGGGCTGGGCGTTCCGTTTGGCCTCACCAGCGACGGATTCGAGCAGGGCGTGGGCGTCTATATCGATGACGTCTACTATTCGCGGGTTGCCTCGGCGACGTTCGATTTTCTCGATGTGGCTCAGATTGAGGTGCTGCGCGGGCCGCAGGGAACGCTCTACGGCAAGAACACCACAGCGGGGGCGATCAATATCACCACCAACCAGCCGACCTTCGATTTCGAAGGGCGGGCCGAATTGACCTTAGGCAATTTAGATTTTCGCCAAGCGCGGCTGTCGGTGTCTGGTCCGCTTTCTGACACGGTTGCAGCGCGGGTTGCGGTATCAAGCACCAACCGGCGCGGAACGATCACCAACGTCACCACCGGTCAGGACATCCAAAGCCTCGACAATATCGGAGTGCGCGGGCAGCTGTTGTGGGAGCCTGCTGCCAATCTCGGGATCACGCTGGTGGGGGATTACAACAAACAGAACGCGGTGTGCTGCGGATCGGTGTTTGTCGGAACGACGGCGACCCAGCGCCCTCTCAATCGACAATTCGCGGCGCTTGCCGCTGCGCAGAACTATGCACCACCCAGCACCAATCCGTTTGAACGACTGAGTGATCTTGATGCCAATCTGAAAGCGGGCAACGTGATCGGCGGGCTTGCGCTTCGGGTCAATTGGGACGTCGGGCCGGGCACTTTGACCTCGATCACAGCCTGGCGCACGTGGGACTGGAAACCGGAGAACGACCGCGACTTCACCGGACTTCCGATCGTAACCCTATCGCAAAACCCCTCGCAGCAGGACCAGTATACGCAGGAGTTTCGTTATTCCTATGATAGCGACGCGATTGACTTCGTGGTGGGTGCATTCGCCTTTGACCAGCGGATCGACACGCAGGGACTTGAAGCGCACGGACCCGCATCCAGCCGCTGGACGATCAATCCCAGCAGCCCGCTCTCCAACGACCCCAGCGTGCTCAATGGGCTGACGGCAGCCAACACGCAGCTGTTGGAAAGTACTAGCCTTGCGCTGTTTGGCCAGCTGAGCTGGAAGGTGACCGACGCCTTCACCATCCAGCCCGGCGCGCGATTAAATTATGACAAGAAACGCGGCTTCTACCAGCGAAGGGTATTCACCGGCAACGGCACTGAATTGCTGGGGACTGAGACCGATGCCCGCTCGGTTGCCCAGCTTGGCGTGTTCCGTCCGCAATTGAGCGCGCCTGAGGATACCGACTGGAACCTCACCTACGACCTGACACTGAGTTATCAGGTCGCGCCCGATGTGCTGGCCTACGGCACCTATGCGCGCAGTTTCAAAACCATCGGGATCAACCAGAACGGCCTGCCAACCGATGCCAATGGCGTGCCGATTGCAGAGGCAGGAACGATCCGGCCAGAGACGGTTGATCACTTTGAAATCGGGCTGAAGACGCAGTTCTGGGATCGCAAGGCAACGGTCAATCTTGCGGCCTTCCGAACCGACATCCGCGATTATCAGGCGACTGTGACCAACGGCCAGTTCGGGGTGCTGCGCGGGTTCCTCGCCAATGCGGGCAAAGTGCGCTCGCAGGGGCTTGAGGTCGATTTCTCAGTTCGCCCGGGCCAGCGGTTCAACGCCTATGTCAGCGGGGCATACACTGATGCCAAATACCTCCGCTTCGTCGATGCGCCTTGCCCGCCCGAACTGTCAGGTGGCACCACCGCGACCGCAGGCCAGGCCCCATCCGCCCCCGGATCGCCCAGCGGGATCAGCCCGGCCAATTGCGACATTTCCGGCCATCGCTTGCCCGGCGTGTCGGAATGGTCGTTCTCGTTCGGAGCCGAAGGCAATGTCCCGGCGGAATTTCTCGGCAAGGCGGGAGAGGTTTATCTGGGTTACGACGGCAGCTACCGGTCCGACTTTTCATCGAACGGTTCGCCATCAGAAGCCACCCAGATCGATGGCTACCACCTGTCGAACTTCCGTGTCGGCTTCCGCGCTGATGACGGGCTGAACCTGTTCGCGTGGGTCAGAAACGCCTTTGATGAAAATTACTTCGAGCAGTTGTTTGTCGGCCCCGGTAACACAGGGCTGATTGCAGGCCTGCCCGGCGACCCTCGCACCTGGGGCGCGTCAGCCTCTATCACCTTTTGAACCTGCCAATCGCACATAGAGGAACACCGTATGCCGGACCTTGCCTCGCTCCTCGCCGACATCGCGCCGTTCATCGCTATCGGGTTTGCGGCACAGATGATCGACGGGGCGCTGGGTATGGCGTTCGGCGTCATCACCCAGACCTTGTTGGTTAGCGCATTGGGCGTGCCGCCAGCGACCGCATCGGCCAGCGTCCACCTTGTTGAGATGTTCACCACCGGCGCTTCGGGGGCGAGCCATATCTGGCACCACAATGTTGATTGGGGGCTGTTCTGGCGGCTCGTGCCGTTCGGCGTGGTCGGCGGGGTCGCCGGAGCTTATGCGTTGTCGAGCATCGATGCTTCAGCCGCGCGACCTTTTGTTATGATCTATCTAACCGGGATCGGGTTCTATCTGCTTTGGAAGGCAGTCCGCTTGTCTAAGCCCCGTTTTGAAGACCCGCGCTATACTCGCCCACTCGCGGCGGCAGGCGGCTTCCTCGACGCTGCAGGCGGGGG
>JBBQAU010000250.1:0-3257 GCA_038316685.1 Sphingomonadales bacterium | reverse complement strand
TCCACCAGCCACCGTGCCAGCTTTGCGACGCGCTCGACCTTGTCCGCGACCGTGCCGAGTTTTTCATGAAACACGATCCGGTCGAGCTTCTTCGCTTGCTCGTCCAGCTTCACCTTCAAATCGGTCTCATAAAAAAACTTCGCATCGCTCAGCCGCGCGGCGAGCACTTTGCGGTTGCCGTCGACAATCTGCGCGCCGCCGTCGCTCGCATCGATATTGGCGGTGCAGATGAACGCGTTGGCCAGTTTGCCCTCCGCATCGGCACACACGAAATACTTCTGGTTCACGCGCGCCGTCAACTGAATCACCTCGGGCGGAACGCTCAGATACGCGGCGTCGAAGCGGCCGAGCAGCGGCACCGGCCATTCCGTCAGCCCGGCATTTTCGGCGACCAGCCCCTCATCCTCAACCAGCACCAACCCCGCCTCAATGGCAAGCGCGGTGGCGCGGGTGCGGATGATCGCGGCGCGTTCATCCTGATCGACGATGACATGGGCTTTGCGCAGTTGCGCGGCATAGGTCGCCGCGCTCGTAATCTCGATCGCGCCGGTGGCATGGAACCGATGGCCCGTGGTGGCGCGACCGCTGATAATCCCGGCGATCTCGCACGACACAATTTCCTCGCCGAGCAGCGCGACAATGCCCTGCAACGGGCGGACCCATTTGAGGCTTTCGGTCGAGGCAGACGCATCCCCCCATCGCATCGATTTTGGCCAGGGAAAGCTGCGGATGATCGCCGGGATCGCCTCGGCCAGCACGTCAGCTGTCGCGCGGCCCGCACGCTCGATCACCGCAAAAAAAACGCCGTCACGCTCTACCAATTGCTCGCGGCTCAGGCCCGTCTTGCGCAGGAAGCCTTCCAGCGCTTGCGGCGGCGCGCCGGATTTGGGGCCTTTGATTTCCTCTGACACTGCGTCGGTCTGCAACGGCAAATCGCGCGCGATGAGCACCAGCCGACGCGGGGAGGCATAAGTCGTGACCGCGCCAATCGCTACGCCAGCCGCCGCCAGCTCAGCCGCAAATAATCGCGCAAGGTCGTCCCGCGCCTTCGCCTGCATCCGCGCAGGAATCTCCTCCGAGCGAAGCTCCAGCAGAAAATCGGTCACGCCACCCACTCGTTCTTGTCCATCCACGCCTTACATGCGCCCTTCGCCAGATCGCGCACCCGGCCCATATAGGCCTGACGCTCCGCGACCGAGATCACCCCGCGCGCCTGTAGCAGGTTGAAGACATGGCTCGCCTTGACCGCCTGTTCATAGGCCGGGATCGGCAACTGGTGCGCGAGGCAATTTTCGCATTCCGCCGCGTGTTTCCTGAACTGATCGACCAGCGATTCTGTATCCGCCACCTCGAAATTCCAGGTTGACATCTGCCGCTCATTTTCAAGGAAAACATCGCCGTAGCTGACGCCCGCGTCGTTATAGGCGAGGTCGTAAATGCTGTCTTTATTCTGGATGTACATCGCCAAGCGTTCGAGCCCATAGGTCAGCTCGCCCGCGACAGGTTTGCAATCAAAGCCGCCCATTTGCTGGAAATAGGTGAACTGTGTCACCTCCATCCCGTCGCACCAGACCTCCCAGCCGAGCCCCCAGGCACCGAGCGTCGGGCTTTCCCAATCATCCTCGACAAAGCGGATATCGTGGGCAAGCATATCGACGCCAATCGCGGCCAGACTGCCCAGATACAGCTCCTGCAAGTCAGGCGGGCTGGGTTTCAGGATGACCTGATACTGGTAATAATGCTGCAAGCGATTGGGGTTTTCGCCATAGCGGCCATCGGTCGGGCGGCGGCAGGGCTGGACAAAGGCGGCGTTCCAGCTGTCTGGCCCAAGCGCGCGCAGCGTCGTCGCGGTGTGGAACGTACCCGCGCCCATTTCCATGTCATAAGGTTGCAGAATCAGGCAGCCATGATCGCTCCAATAATCATGAAGCGTCAGGATCATGCGTTGAAAACTGAGCGGCTGAGCGGCCAATGGCGGACCTTCGCACCTGCAAAAAAGGACAGAGGCTCCTTTGGCGCGCGGCGGTGGAGCGGTCAATGCTTGGCGGGCGCTGCACAGCGCGCGACGGGGAGAATAACAATGGCTGATCGCAACGTTGGCCCCGGCGAACAGGCGTTACGTGCCCGCTCCCGCCGGACTTTGACGATAATGGGCGGCCTTGTAACAGAGCCAGATCACAGGACGTTGTATATTGCCAACGGGGGCGTAACCGGGGTCGCCAGCGTGATTGCTTACGTCTGGCACAAATATCGCTTTTGACGGCTGATTATCTTATCTAACCAGTCCAATCTCAAAGAGGCTTTTTACGATGAAAATGCGTTTCCTTGGCGCGACCGCCGGCCTTGGTTTGTTGCTCAGCCAACCAGCGCTCGCCCAGACGGCAGCACCCCCCGCCCCGGCACCCATTTCCGTGCCCGTGCCCGTGCCCGTGCGCATCGTCGATGCCGACCCAGCCTTGTGGGTCGTAAAGGACAAGGACACGACCATCTACCTGTTCGGCACGATCCATGTCCTGAAACCTGGCCTCCGCTGGTTCGACGAGGCGGTAAAGACCGCTTTCAACAAGAGCGCTGAGTTGCGCATGGAAATGCCGCTGCCCGACCCGGCTGAAGCGCAGAAGGTCACGATGCCACTCGCAATGGCAACCGACGGCAAGCCGCTGACCGAAAAGCTGCCCGAGGCCAAGCGCGCCGCCTATGCCGCGGTGCTGACCACGCTCGGCCTGCCACCCGCAGCGCTTGACCAGTTCCAGCCCTGGTTTGCCGCCGTCGTGATGTCGCAGATCGCGGTGCAAAAACTCGGTTATGCTGGCCAGACGGGCGTCGAAATGCAGCTTGATGCCGCCGCTAAGGCTAATAAAAAGCCAGTATCCGGCTTTGAGACGCTGCAAGAGCAGCTGGGTTTCTTTGCAACGCTGCCGCAAGCCGACCAGATCAGCTTCCTGGTCGAAAGCGTTGACGAATTTGACACGTTTGAAAGCACGATCACGCGCATGGTTGATCGTTGGAGCAAGGGCGATCCTGATGGCCTTGAGCGTATCATGAACGAAAGCACAGATCATATTCCCGCGCTGTATAAGGTGCTGCTGCACGACCGGAACGTCCGTTGGGCGACCTGGATCGAGGGGCGGATGAAGCAACCGGGCACCGTGTTTGTCGCAGTCGGTGCGGGGCATCTGGCGGGCAAGGACAGCGTCCAGGCGCAGCTCGCCAAGCGCAAGCTGAGGGCGACCCGCATTGCCTATTGACCGGCCTGA
>JBBQAU010000249.1:0-3262 GCA_038316685.1 Sphingomonadales bacterium | reverse complement strand
AGAGTCTGAACCGAATCGAGCATAATTGTTCCTGATATGTTCTTAATCAGGCCGACCCGCGACTGAGTCAAGCGCACGCGGATAATTGTTTCAGCACGATACTGAGCGTTTTCCTGGCAGCAGTTCAAATTCCTGCAGGTGTGGCCTGGTTTGAAGATCATCAATCTGCTCAAACAACTTGTGTCGATACCGCAATGAGACAGTTTTTTCCGCTTTCCGGTAAGCGCGGCTGTCGGCGCCACTCCAGGCATTTTCCCGACAGATCGATAGCTTAGCTAGCTAGGACGACAGGGGGATTCGGGCCTTTCATCGCCGCTATCTGCTGGCAAAGCGTAACGCCCCACCCGCTTGCCTGCTGCCCAAAGCTCAAGCGCGCGCCCGACAAAGACCAGATCGGTGGCGCGTTCATCAACATCGACCATCCGGTAAAGGTTGCTGCCGGCACGGCCTGATAAGAGGGAGCCCCGACGATACCGACCTGTCAGTGCCGTGCGCCACTGGCCATCAATCGCAACGGCAATAACCGCGCGCGAAGAACGGGGAGCATTGCTGGAAGGGAAGGCAACACAAATCTGGGGTGCGCCGATGCCCAGGCCCGGATACTCCAACCGTCCGGCGGCGAAATCAGCCGCAAGCGCCGCGGGCAGTGACGCAGGGGACATGGCACCAATGAGGACCAATTGGAGGCCAGGCAGCAAAGAACGCCCACCCGGCCCCGGCATCAGCGCAGCGGCACCCGCAAGCTAAACGCCCCGCCAAAAGCCAGCGGCGCGGCGGCGTTATGGCCCGCATTGCTGATCGCAACGCCGGTCAATGACAGTGTTCCGAACGCAAACTTCTTTGAATATTCGGCTGCAACGTCAATCTCCTGCCCCGATGGCGATAGGCTGAAGGGCTGGCGATCGTAGATATAGCTCCAGTCACCCGGCCCATTGATCAACACCCTGCTCGGCAGATCGAGCTGCAACGCGGCCGATGTCGCCCGAAGCGGCTGCGAAACACCCAGCGTCAAGCGACTATCTTTGCCAGCAAGATCATCGGCAAAAATGTTGAAGGCCATCGCATTTGATTCGACCCTGCCCGTCCCCAGCACAGACTGCGGCCCGCCGCTTTGAATTTGCGAGGTCATCACCGTATAGCTGCCCTCGGCACCGAAATGCGGCCCGAGATGCTGGCGGAAGCCGAAACGGGCAAACTGGCTGTTCGCCCCGGCATTCAAGCCTGGCGTGCCGATGTAGGAACCCAGAAAGCCATTGCGCTCATTCAGTTGGCCGAAGGTAACATTCAGCGCCAGGTTGCGTGACACATCATAGACCACATCGGCAATGGCACCGCTGGCAAGCGGCGTGTCGAAGGTCATTGGTCGATCCAACAGGCGCTGTGGACGGTTTTCGGTAAAGCCCGCCACACTCGCGCGAAGCCTGCCAGCCTGCCATCCCGCCGATACCGCCATCTGATCGCGGCCCATAAAACCAAGCGGTGCGAGACCCATCGCCTGATCGGTAAATGACGCGCCACGCAAGTGGCTGTGCCGCGGCGCAAGGCCAAGGCCCTGCGACGGATTAAAGCCGAACGCGGCCCCCAGTTCAAAACCGCCCGCCAGCTTCTGGCGGACCGAGAACGCCGTCTCTGTCCGCGTCATGCTGTTGACGCTGTCGGTTACCTGAGCCTGGCCGAACGACATTCTTAAGCCGCCATTGGTTTCGGCGCTTGCAACCGAATCATCAAGCGCACGCTGCCCAATCGAGGACAGCATTCGTGTTTCGGGGCGAAACCCAATATAGTCGGCGAAGTTACCAATGAAGATACCATTCAGCACATCGGTGTAAAGGAACCTGCCATCACCCCGTGAGAGCGGGGCATTGCCGAACACTGAACCAAGCGAAAGGCCGGCGTTGAGGCTCGTCAGGAAGACTTCCTGCCCAGCGGCGGTTGACGTTGTTCTCGCCCCGACCGGATTGAGCGCGACCTGAAGATCGGGAAAGCCATGCCCCCAGATATCGCTGACCCGGTGCGTAATCGTGCCACGCGAATTGGTGTAGCTCGCGGTCGTGATGTTCGAAACAGTTCGGTTATTTACAAAGAAGCTGTTGTCAGCCGTAAACAGCAACCGCGCGGCGAGATCGGCTGCACTGGACGTTGGGAAGGCTTCGCGAAGCAAGGCAAGCATCCCGGCAACCATCGGGGTTGCTTGCGATGTGCCCGTCTGTTGCTCATAAGTGGCATCACCCCGGTTAGAACCCGACCAAACCGACGAACCATCCATTGACAGACAAAATGCCGCGGCTGTGCCGCATTGCGCCGAATTCAGGATGATATTGCCCTCTTTCAGCGTCGAATTGTTGACAAATGTCTGGCCGAGGCTCTGGGTCCCCAAGCCGATTGACGTCGCATTGACGACGACAATCCAGCCGCCTTGCAGCTGTGGATACAGCAACGGGAGACCAGCAAAATGATCAGCGCTGTCGAGCCCTTGAGCGCCATTGGCTATATCATTACGACCATAGTTGGAATTCGCCCAGACGACGATCCCGCCAGCCGCCTGGAAGCCCGCAATCGCCGCGACGGCGGTATCCCAACCAGCGGCAGTGCCGCCGGTGACATTTGCCAGCGCCTGCGAACTAGTGAGACTGGCATTGTCGCGATAGGCGAGGAAGTTGATGGTGGTTACCTCCAGACCGGTCGCGGTCGTGCGAACTGGCCGCCACGCAGATGTCAGGTCGCCATTCACATTGACGCCATAGGAATTGCCGACTGGCCCAACGCCCAACCGCCGATACTCGTTGAACTTGGTTGTGAAGAAGGCCGGGTCGGATGTGTCGCCGACCTGGTTTACATAGACAGTCGAGTTAAATGCGACACCCTGCATCGCTGTGCCATTGCGTTGCCCGCCCGCAAGGCCCGCGATATGTGCCCCATGGGCGTCGCTTACAAAAGTCGGTGAAGTAGCAAGCGCGATCAAGCTGTTCGCCCGCGAGAACTCGCCGTGCGTCGGCACACCGGCGGTGAGATTGTAGCCAGTATCAGTAATCCCGATATTCACACCCTGACCGCTGAGACCATAGCCATAGGCGATATGAACTTTGGCGCGTTCATAAGGGTTCATCGCCCCGGTTAAGTCCCCAACATTTGCAGCAACCGCAATACGATCCGGCGCAAGCGTCGCCACACCACGGAACTCCACGTCAGTCCTGAACGTCTCGGCGAGCGCCGCATTGAACGTCCGCGTCGTCGGATCGAACACCGGCGTCGGTGTTGGTGT
>JBBQAU010000248.1:0-3262 GCA_038316685.1 Sphingomonadales bacterium | reverse complement strand
GCCTTCAAACACCAGCGCGCGCGCCGCCTGTAGCGCCAGATTACCCGGATCACCCGCCATAGCCCGATACACCGGATCGTCCGCATTCTGCGCATCGACCTTCGCCGTCATCCGATCAAATGCGCCATCCACATCGGCCTTGGTCGCCACACCGTGGAGCAGCCAGTTGGCGATGTGCTGCGACGAAATACGCAACGTCGCGCGGTCTTCCATCAGGCCGATATCGTTGATGTCGGGCACTTTTGAACAGCCAACGCCCTGATCGATCCAGCGCACAACATAGCCGAGAATACCTTGCGCATTGTTATCGAGCTCGTGCGCGACTTCCTCGGCGGTCCAGTTGCGGCCGTCAGCGAAGGGCACGCTGAGTAAGCCATCCAGCCCAGGGATCGTCTCGCTTGCTATCTCCTGCTGGCGCGCGAAGACATCGACCTTGTGGTAATGCATTGCATGCAGCGTCGCAGCAGTGGGCGAAGGCACCCAGGCGGTGTTCGCACCGCTCATCGGATGTCCGATCTTCTGCTCCATCATGTCGGCCATGCGATCAGGGGCGGCCCACATGCCCTTGCCGATTTGCGCCTTGCCCGACAGGCCGTGCGCAAGACCGATGCGAACATTGCGATCCTCATAGGACTTGATCCAGGCGCTGGTTTTCATCTCCGCCTTGGGGATCATCGCCCCGCCCTGCATTGCGGTGTGCATTTCGTCGCCGGTGCGATCGAGAAAGCCCGTGTTGATGAAGACAATCCGGCCCTTCACTGCCTCAATGCAGGCCGCGAGATTAGCCGAGGTGCGACGTTCTTCATCCATCACGCCGACCTTGACGGTGTGACGAGCGAGCCCCAGCATATCCTCCACCGCGTCAAACAGCGCGTTCGTGAAGCCGCATTCTTCGGGCCCGTGCATCTTGGGCTTGACGATATAAACCGAGCCTGCGCGGCTATTGCCCAGCGCGCCGAGCTTGCGCAGATCATGCAGCGCGATCGTCGATGTCATGATTGCATCGATTATGCCCTCCGGTGCCTCACTGCCATCCGGAAGACGGATTGCAGGGTTTGTCATCAGATGGCCGACATTGCGCACAAACAGCAGCGAGCGGCCAGGCAAAGTAAAGGGTCCGCCGTCAGGCCCGAGATAGCTTCGATCCGGGTTGAGTCGACGGGTCAGCATTTTGCCGCCCTTCTCAAAGCTTTCGACCAGATCGCCGCGCATCAGGCCGAGCCAGTTGGTATAGGCAGCAACCTTGTCCTCCGCATCTACTGCAGCGACCGAATCTTCCAAATCGACAATGGTTGTCAGCGCCGATTCAAGGATGACATCGGCGATCCCGGCCGGGTCCTCGCTGCCGATTGCCGACGCGCGGTCAATAACCACCTCGATATGCAAACCATTGTGCCGGAATAGCAGCGACTGCCCAGCCTGGCCAACCAGTTGCGCTGGATCGGCAAGCACCGGCGTGCCGCCAGCAAAATCTACCCAGCTGTCCGCCGCGAGCGGCACCGCCTGATCAAGAAACTTGCGCGCATAGGCAATAACCTTCGCACCGCGCGCCTTGTCATAACCGCCCGGCTCCGCGCTCCCCGGCAGCACATCGGTGCCGTATAGCGCGTCATAGAGGCTCCCCCAGCGCGCATTGGCGGCGTTCAGCACGAAGCGGGCGTTCAGGCTCGGCACGACCAGCTGCGGTCCTGCCATTGTCGCAATCTCGGCATCGACATTGTTGGTTGTGATCGTGAAGGCTGCTGGCTCCGATGCCAAATAATTGATTGAGCGCAGATAGGCCTCGTCAACCGCTCCTCCTGCCTTGTAGCGCAAATCAATCTGTCGCTGGAGCGCATCGCGCTTGGCGAGCAGGGCGATGTTTTCCGGCACGAAGCGCGCAAAAATTGCGGCGGTGCCTGACCAAAAGGAATCCGCGCTCATTTTGAGTGGCGGGAGCACCTGCATCTCAACAAACGCAGCGAGCGGCGCAGCAACGGCGAGCCCGGCGCGGTCAACAAATCCAATCATGATTCCTCCTTGGGAAATGAAAGTGCAGCCTGGGGAGGCAACGCGCGCTTAGAACGGGCAAAGGCCGCGCATCAACCCTGTTCCGGCTGTAATGCGGCGGAGGCTTGCTCGATCCGGCGCAACATCGCTGCAAACCCAGCACGTTCTTTTGCGCTAAACCCTTCAAAGATGCGGGCTTCAAGCTCCAGTGCCTTGGGCGCGATGCTGACATACAGCGCCTGCCCCGCCGGGGTAAGCGACAGCAGATGGGAACGTTGATCGTCAGGATTGGGCAAGCGGCGCACCAGGCCGCGTGTCACCAGCGCAATAGCCGCCCGACTGACGGTCACCTTGTCCATCTGCGTCACTGTGCCAAGCGCTTGCTGCGTCATCGCTGCACTCTCGGCAATAACGGCGATCAACCGCCATTCTGGAATCCGCAGGCCAAATAGCGATTGGTAAGCAGTCGCGACCGCCGAGGAGGCGCAATTCGACGCAATCGACAGCCGGTAGGGCAGAAATTCATCAAGCTTCAGCTGGGTCATCGTGTTTATCTGCCATCAAGCGAGGGCGTCTGGCAATCACCGCAATGGCAAGTGCCGCCAGCGCTGCAATCCAAAGCGCGTCGCTACCAATCGCCAGAAACGCGACCGCGCCCGCCGCCCCGCCACCGAGCAGCCCGCTCCACAGCAGAAGATGCGGGACCCACCCCCAGTTGTCCTCCCCAGCAAGCGCCGCCGCGAGCAGTTGCCCGATCTTGACGAGCCGCCCGGTCATATAAGTCACCCCGATCCGCACGTCTGTTCCTTCCGCGAAGAAGATATTCTCCACCCCCATCGCCACCGCCATCAGTATTGCTGAGGGCCAAAGCTGATGGATATCGCCGAGCAGCGCTGCCCCCGCAAGCAGCCCGGTGAGCAGCAGCGGCACGATTTCGCGGTGCCGGTTCCCCGCCGCGCGCCCGATCAGCGATCCCGCAATCACCCCGACCAGAAAGCAGCCGATCAACATCGCGGCAACCGCAGCATTGCCCGATATCTCGGCGATGCCCACCCCCAGCCGCGTCGAATTCCCGCTCATGAACGAAACGAAAAACCCGCCGGTCGCAAGGAACCCGATCGCATCAACATACCCCGCCAGCGCGGACAAGCCTATGGCAAGGAACCGGTCGTGGCGGTCGAAGGAATTCATCGGCGCGGTGTAGGACGTTGGGTGGATGACGACCACCCCCACCTTTTTCGTCACCCCGGCCTTGTGCCCAGGCGACAAGGCC
>JBBQAU010000247.1:0-3271 GCA_038316685.1 Sphingomonadales bacterium | reverse complement strand
CGGCTTGATCTGTGGCGTGATACGATTGGCCACACCTTCTGGGCCGTCATCAGCAAAAGCGACGGCGCGTTCTTGGGCCTGTGCGGCCTGAAACATGGCGGGCCGGGCACCGCGATTGAGGGCATGACCGAAATTGGCTGGCGGCTCGGCAAGGACTATTGGGGGCAGGGCTATGCGCGTGAAGCGGCGCAGGCGGTGCTCGACTGGGCATGGGCCTCTCTTGAGGTGGCAGAAATTGCCGCAATTACCGCGTCTACCAACGCAGCAAGCTGGCGACTGATGCAACGCCTCGGTATGAAACGGCAGCATGATCTTGATTTTGACCATCCGCTGGTCGACGATGGCAGCCCGCTAAAGCCGCACATCACCTATCTGATCGGGCGACCGACAAGCTAACGCAGTTGCGTCTCAAGCAGGCTGATTTGCTGGTTCAGCTGGCTCAGTCGCTCTTCGATCATTGTGCGCGCCGTCGCAATCGCAGGATAGGGGGGCAAACCAGCAGCAGCGCGATCTGCTGCCAGTCGGTCGATATCGCTCAGCGCTGAGGAGCTTTGTGCACGCACCACGTCCAGATCGGCAAGCTTGGCCTGGGCCGCAAGCCAGGGGTCGCTCCCCATCGCCGCGCCCTTTGCCTTTGACGTCATCGCGGTCGCCTCGGCGAGCAGCGCCGCGAAACTGACGGCCGATTGCTCGGCCGATTGGCTGATGAGCTGTAGATTCTTTTCGAGCACCGGGTCGGGCGTGACGACGGGCATCGGTCGTTCAGGCTCACCTTCCGAGCGGGTCTCATTCGCGCGCGGCAACAGCGATGGAAAGCGCGCGTTGTTCACAGCACAGCCCGTCAGACTGAGCATCAGCAAGGGAGGGATGACGCGGATCATGCGGCTCGACATATGCCGGTGGCCGGGTGTGTGCAACGGGCTTGCGCAATCCAGTTCCGCCCTTTATGGCACCACATTCTTCGCGCCCGTAGCTCAGCTGGATAGAGCATCAGACTACGAATCTGAGGGCCGGGCGTTCGAATCGCTCCGGGCGCACCATTATTTTGATCGTTTATTATTGATCGACCGGGAGGGTGCAAATGACCCCGCCCGGGTCCGGTATCGCAGCGTATTTGGCCGTCGGCACGTTGCGATAATTGGTCCCTCGCTGTTCGAGGTAGCTGTTACATTTCTCGCAATCGTCATAGCATGAGATTTCTCGACAAAATCTTTTCAAATTGAGGGAGCGCAGACATGTTCCGGCCAGAAAAGGGGCTCGACGCTCAGCAAATTGCGGCGCGTGTTGATGCGGTCCTCACCGAGGCAACGCTGGCGGAGAAGGTCGGCATGATGTCCGGCAAGGGATTCTTCCGCGCCTTTCGCGAAGATGGCGGGTTATGGGCTGGGCGGCCGTATCGCGCGGGCGGCGGGATCGAGCGGCTGGAAATCCCCCCCTTCTATTTCTCCGACGGGCCTCGTGGCGTCGCACGGGGCAATTCGACCTGCTTTCCCTGCACAATGGCGCGCGGCGCGAGCTTCGATACCGACCTTGAATACCGCATCGGTGAAGTCATGAGCATTGAACTGCGCGCGCAAGGCTGCACCTTAAGCGGTGCTGTCTGCATAAACCTGCTGCGGCACCCCGCCTGGGGCCGCGCGCAGGAGACGTATGGCGAAGACCCGTATCATCTCGGCGCGATGGGGGCCGCGCTGGGCCGGGGGCTACAGACGCATAATGTCTGCGCCACCGTCAAACATTATGCGCTGAACTCAATGGAAAACGCGCGATTTGTGGTCGATGTCGAGATTGACGAGCGCTCGCTGCATGAAATCTACCTGCCGCATTTCAAGACCGTGCTTGATGCCGGTGTCGCCTCCGTCATGAGCGCCTATAACCGGATGAACGGAGAATATTGCGGCCAGCACCGGCATTTGCTGACCGATATTCTGCGCGGCGAATGGGGCTTTGGTGGCTTTGTCCATTCCGATTGGGTCAACGGCGTTTACAAGATTTATGGTGCGTCGGCGGGGCTTGATGTTGAAAATCCCGAGCCGCTGGTTTTCGGGGACAAGCTGATCGCGGCGGTCGAGGCCGGAATCGTCGAACCTCAAGTGATCGACATCGCTTGCCGCCGCATCCTGACGACCTTTTACCGCTTCGCCTGTGCTGAAGACCCGCTGCCCGAATACCCGATCCAGCTGGTCGCCAATGCGGCGCACATTGCAGTTGCGCGCGAGGCGGCGGAAAAATCGGCGGTGCTGTTGCGCAACGCGGCGGTCCTCCCGCTCGATTCCGCCAGCTGTCGCAAGATCGCGGTGCTGGGGCGGCTCGCGGCGGTTGAGAATACTGGCGACAATGGCTCAAGCCGGGTGCGCCCGCGCTATGTGGTAACTCCGCTGCAAGGCTTGCGCGCGATGCTCGGTGAGGAATCGGTCACGCACGCCGATGAAGCCGATCTCGGCGCAGTGCAGACCGCGATCGTGGGCGTTGATGCCATCGTCGTGGTCGTCGGCTACACAGCGGAGGAGGAGGGCGAATATATCCCCGGTGACATCGCGCTCGGCCAGGAAAACAGCCTTGAGCCCGACGCCGATCATGTCCCCGATGCGATCAAGCAAGCCCGCAAAGGCCGCCCCCGCGCCATCGGCGGCGACCGCGTTGATCTTGGCTTGCCCGATCCGCAGATCGCGCTGATCGAGACGGCGGCGGCTTCGGGCAAACCCGTTATCGTCGTGATCGTGGCGGGTTCAGCCGTTCTGGTCGAGGCATGGCACGAAAAGGTCGGCGCGATCCTCCAAACCTTCTACAGCGGGATGGAAGGGGGGACGGCGCTCGCGCGGTTGATGTTCGGGCAGGTCTCGCCCTCGGGCCGCTTGCCCTTCACCGTCGCGCGTGATGCAGCGGATTACCCCTTCTTTGATCGCGAGGCCAAGGCGATCCGATATGATTACTGGCATGGCTACGCCAAGCTCGCGCGCGATAGCGTGGCGGCGCGCTATCCCTTTGGCCACGGCATGTCCTATGCGCAGTTCAGCTACCATGCGCTCACGGCGCGGCGCGCGGGTGCGGTGATCGAAGCAAGTGTCGCGGTGCGCAATGATGGCGCGGTCACCGCCGACCACGTCGTGCTGCTCTGGGCCGAGCCGCCCGGGGGTATTCAACCGATGTGGCCGCGCCGCCTCGTCGCTTTTGCGCGGCTATCGCTTGCGCCGGGGCAGACGAAATTGGCACGGTTTGACGTCGTGACGGCGGCGTTGCGGTATCGTGATCCGGTAACGCATGATTGGAA
>JBBQAU010000246.1:0-3328 GCA_038316685.1 Sphingomonadales bacterium | reverse complement strand
CTCCGAGGCTGCGCTGCCACACGACCGCACCCTCGCTGCTCAGCTTGGTCAGGAACAAATCCTGCGTGCCGCCCGGTCGATTCGACTGGAGATTGCCACCGGTGGTGCCGACGACATAGCTGAAGCCCGCTGCGTCGGTGGTAATCGCCTGCGTGGTCGTCGTCGCCTGGATCGGGCGTGCCACGACGGCAACCGGTGCGACCACCCCGGCAACCGGCTTGGCGGCGACGGGCTTGACGTAGGTCAGCTTGGCGCGGTCGGTTGCGACCTGATCGATCCCGGCGATTGTGGTGAGCGGTTTGCGCGTCAGCGCGCCCAAGACATCGCCGAACCGCAGGACCTGCGTCACTGTCGGCGCGTTGAGCGCGGTCTGGCCGCTGGCGACGACGAGTGCATCGGGCGCGCCCACCTGGTCGATCGAAACCCGCTCAGCGCCATTCGGTGCCTGGACCGAAAAGCCCCATTTGCCCGACGATTTGTCCGGCGTAAAGCGCACCAGCCAGCGCGGGGTCGCATTGCCATCCTTGTCGAGCACCACCGAACCGTCCGGATTGCGCAGCGGGATCGCCGTGATCGCCGCGTTTATCGCGGTGGAAACCGAGTCGAGCGTGGGCGGCTGCGCGGTCTGCGCCAGATCGATGGTGATGGTATCGCTGGAGCCCGGCTTGTCGAGCGCAATGCGGAAAACTTCATTGCCCGTGAGCCCGGGCAGCGCAGCGTCGCGTGCTTCGAGAATGCCGGTGCCTCTGAACTTGAGCGGGTCGGAGGGTGCGACCGACACCGTTTCGGCGCGTCGCGTGGACTGCGCGAACGATAGCTCGACCTTATCCGCGCTCGCCTGGCCAAGGAAAATCTGCAGATCGGCGAGCCCTTTTCCGAACGCCGCCTGCAACGACGTGCGCTCTGAAGCAGATGTCGTCGTGCGGGCGGCGGCGGTGGCCAGCAATTGAAGCTTGTCGAGCGCCTTGTAGGTGGTGAAGGCGGTCTGAATGTCGCGCGAACCGGCGTTCGGCGTCGAAACCGCATTGTCGATGATCGACGCCAGCCGCTTGATCGCGGAAATCTGTGACGATTCAGGCGTTCTGACCGCCGCCTGCTTCCACGGCGGGGTCGTCGCGGCAAGCGTGAACTGCGCCTTGGCTTTGCGCACCGCACGCGTGTCCGCCACAGGCAGCGCCGCGAAGCTGGTATAGCTGTTGGTGCCCGAAAGCAGCGATAGGGCGGTCAGGCCGCTGGAAAGATTTATCGCCACGTCATTGCCGCTCCGGCTCCACGATGCTCATCTATCCTATAATAGACGCATTCGACCACACGACCGCGCGTTAACCTTCAATATATGTCTGGAAGCCGAATGAGCATGATGGCGCCGATGTCGCAGCCTGCTGAACTGAAGAAATTCACTGGCCTCGAACGGGCCAGCGCGTTGATGCTCGCGCTTGGCAAGGAGCATGGTGCGCCGATCTGGGAATTGCTGTCGAACGACGAAGTTCGTGAGTTATCGGCCTGCATCGCGCAGCTCGGCCGTGTGCCATCGGCCGTGGTAGAGCATTTGCTGGTCCAGTTTTCGGGTGAAGTTTCAAGCATGGCGTCGCTCCACGGCTCGTTTGAGACGACAGAACGGCTACTGAATGGCATTCTGCCTGACGATCGCGTGAAAGAAATCATGGAGGATATTCGCGGCCCGTCCGGCCGGACGATGTGGGATAAACTATCCAATGTCAGCGAAACGGTGCTCGCGACCTACCTCAAGAATGAATATCCACAGACAGTCGCGGTGATCCTGAGCAAGCTTAAGCCCGATCACGGCGCGCGCGTGCTCGCAGAGCTGCCCCGCGACTTGTCGGTGGACGTCATCTTGCGGATGCTGCGGATGGACACGGTGCAGAAGCAAGTGCTGATCGAGGTTGAGCACACGCTGAAAAGCGAGTTTATGAGCAACCTGTCGCGCACACAGCGGCGTGACCCGCATGAGACGATGGCCGAGGTGTTCAACGCGCTCGACCGCGCCACTGAAGAAGCAATGCTGACCGCGCTCGATGAGAAGGCGCCCGAGGCTGCCGAACGGATTCGCGCGCTGATGTTCACCTTTGAGGATCTGGGCAATCTCATGCCGCCCGCGATCGCAACGATCGTTCGTAATGCCGACAAGCGCGAAATGGCGCTGGCATTGAAGGGCGCGCCGCCCGCAATCCGGACCTTGTTCTTCGGCGGCATGACCGAGCGCGCGTCAAAACTGCTCAAGGAAGACATGGCCGGCATGGGGCCGGTGCGCGCACGCGAGTGCGAGGAAGCGCAGAGCGCGCTGGTGCGGCTGGCCAAATCGCTCGCCGACAGCGGCCAGATCATGCTCGTCGATCCTAAAAACGACGACGCGATGATCCTATAAGCGCTGAAAGCCAGGATAGGAAAAACGATGAACGCTGCCTTTGACATCAAGCCCTTCGCATTCGATCGCGTCTTCGCAATGGCCAAGGCGGGCACCGCGCCCTCGGCGGCGGACAATGTCGCGACGCTCATCGTGCAGCGCGCCGAAATCGATCTGTTGAGATCGCAGCTCGAAACCTGCGCTGCGGTTGCGCATGCCGAGGGGTTTGAAGGAGGTCTCGCGCAAGCCCGCGAAGATACCGCCGCTGCCATGCTCGCGGCCACCGATGCGCTGCACGCCTCCATCGAAGCGATCGAACAGGAGTTTGAGGCGGTTGAACAACGGACGTCCAGGGTCGCGGCTGAAGTGGCGATGGCCGCCGCCGAAGGATTGGCTGCCCGAGCGCTGCAAGCTGATCCCGCGCTGGCGATCGACGAAGCAATCGGGCGGGTGTTAACCCAAGTCACGCGCGGGCAGGAACTGCAAATCCGCGTCCACCCCGTGCTGATCGAGGCAACCGAGGCGCTGATTGTGGGCCGACAAAGCCGTGAACGTCGCCGCCTGTCGCTGACGGTGATCGCTGACCTTACGTTGGCGATCGGCGATGCGCTGATTTCATGGGAACAGGGCGGGCTGGCGCTTGACGCGGCAGCGCGGCGGGCGGCAATCCTGGCCGAATTGGGGCTGGAGCCGCCCGAGCTTGATCAAACGACGTCAAACGTCACGCCGGCCTGACGGCAAGTTTTTCCTACCCGGCAAAATTTTCCGTTGCATCCTCCTATAATGATGGAAAGGGGTCTTTGCCCCGATTGCACCAGCGGGGCCGATCTTGGACGGATTGCGAAACTTTTTTGGGCAGCTTGGTACGCGCCGCCTGTTGTTGATGGGCGGCGTGGCGCTCGCACTGCTTGGGGTGCTCGCCGCGGTGGCGATGCGGGGCGGCTCCAGCGAGATGGGGTTTCT
>JBBQAU010000245.1:0-3376 GCA_038316685.1 Sphingomonadales bacterium | reverse complement strand
GCGCCCTTCCTCGATCATCTTTTCCAGCCAATCCGAACCCGTTGCATGGGTGCCACCCAATTGCGCCACCTGAATCCGAATCAATGCATCGCGCACCGCTGGTGCCATAAACCGCCCGTCACCGCACAGATAGATTTGCGCACCCGCCTCAATCGCCGCCCAAACCCGTTCTCGCTCCGCCCATAGCGCATCCTGCACAAATTTCCACGGGTGTCCGGGAACAGCAGAAAGCGCGATAAAGGGTTCGATAATTCCCTTGTCAGCCCATGCCTCAACCTCGTCACGGCAGAACCAATCATGATCGGGATGGCGGCAGCCAAAGAACAACAGACTGCGCGCGATCTGTGTTCCCGCCGCGCGTTGCGCCGCGCGTTCGGCGATAAACCCCCTAAGCGGCGCAAAGCCCGTTCCCGGCCCAATGAGGATCATCGGGCTCAACGGATCGGCAGGCGGCGCGAAGGGAGGATTGGGACGCCTGACATAACCAAACAACGGATCGCCCGGCGCAACCATCTGCATATAGCTCGACGCAAAGCCGCGATGCTCGCCAAGGCCTGACCATGCAGGAGCCGCCATTGTCCCGACAATTAAATCGGCGACATGCGGATCGATGAGCGGCGACGAGGCAATCGAATAGAAGCGCGGCGAAATCGCCGAAGACAGTTCAACCAAACTATCGAGCGACAGCTCTGCGGCTGGTTGCATCTCGAGCAGATCGATAATGCTGAGCCTTTTCTCGGCAACCTCGGCATCAAACGCGGTTTCCATTCGCACGAGCTCGGTCTTGGTGTTGGGGCATCGCGTTTGCGCCGCAATCACCGCCAGCGCACGGCGCGGCATGACATCGGACAGCTCGATAAAATCGCTGAGAAGTTGCTGGACGGTTACTGTCTGCCCCAGCGGCAAATGCCGGAACCGCCCGCCCTGCCCATCAATCTGCAATTGCGCCGAGCCATCAAGGCCAAGCCGGGTGACCGCCCGCAAAACCAATTCGGGCCGGTTATGCGCATAAATCGCGATATGATCCCCCGCCTGATAACGCTGCCCCTCAGGCAGGCGAATCCGGATGAACCGCGTCGAAGGCCGGGGTGGTTCAATGGCAAAGTCCCACAACCCTTCGGCGGGTTTCACCATCTCTGCGTTGGCGACGATCTCCAGACGCTGCGCGTGCTCGGGCAATACTTGCGCGCGTGTCGCAGCACTATCGACCGGGCGGAGCGACAGTGTCGATTTAACCTCGCCGGGGGCCACTTCGCTGCCCAGCGCCTTCCACAAATCGCGAACGAATGCCGCGACCGCACCGTCAAAATCACCCTGCCCGTCAGCCTCTGCGCGCGGGACAAGCCGCTGCGCTCCCTGCGCCTCAATCACTGCATCAACACGCTTTGGGAAATGCTGATAATTCGGCCACTGGCTGTTGCCGATGCCAAGCACCGCAAATTTTGCGCCCGACCAATCGAGCACATCGACCTGCCCCGATTCAATCAGCCGCTCTATCTCGACCGCGCTATCTGGTGCGCGACCGTTATAGGTGGCGGTGACAATGACGATCACCTTGTCCTCGGGCAGATGGCCACCAAGGAACGCCTCGTCCATTGACCGCACGGCGGTTTCGAAGCCATCGACATTTGCGCGTTCGGCAATCTCTTCGGCAATGTCGCGCGCGGTGCCAAGGCTTGATCCGTAAAGCACTGAAAAGCGTTTTCCATTACCCGAAACGGCAATCGAAGGCACAGCTTCGGTCGCGACTTTAGCGGGGGCCGCCATTGCCATGCGTTCATGCGGCCCACGCAACCGCACCCGCATGAAAAACTGGTCGGGCTTGATCGACAGCGTTTCCTTGATCCGCAATTGATACATGTGCGGATCGCTGAGCGCGAATTTCTGCAGGATCATGGCAAGCGCCAGCTTGGCCTCCACCATCGCAAACTGCCGCCCGATGCAGGCACGCTCACCATTGCCAAAGGGCTTATAGGCATGCGGGTGGTGCTTCGCCTCGTTCTCCGGCAGCCAGCGATCAATGTCGAACTCTTCAGGGTTCTCCCACGCACCGGGGAAGCGGTGCAGGCCGGGGGAAAAGACGTTGACGGGCCGATCCTTGCGCAAATGCCATTTGCCACCAATCGTCTCATCCTCAAACGGTGCGACCGTCATGGCAGGCGCTGTCGGCCACAATCGAAGCGCTTCTTTAAGAATGCGCTCGATCACCACGAGTTGGGCATTCTGGGCAAAATCGGGTCGCGTATCCCCCGGAAGGACGCGATCAACCTCGGCATAGGCTTGTGCCAGCACATGCGGGTTGCGCAGCAGATGATAAAGCGAGAAAGTCAGCATGCCCGACGTGGTTTCATGCCCCGCAATCAGGAAAGTCAGGACCTGGTAGCGTATATTGACGTCATCAAGCGTTTCGCCCGTTTCCGGATCAACTGCGCTGATCATCAGATTGAGCAAATCTTTGCCGTCATTGGGATGGCGGCGGCGCTCGGCGATGATACCATCGACCAGCGTATTCATCGCTTCAATATCAGCCGCAAACTGCTTTTCGGCGCGTTTGGCAAAGCGTTGCTGCAACGGCAGCCGGGTGATCATGTTCAATGATTCGCCAAGCGCCCGGCCCAGCGATTCAAGGAACGGGTCAAGCTCGTCACTCTGGAAGCTGTTGAAGCGATGCGCAAACCCGGCAACCGCAATCGAATCGAGCGTGAATCTGGTCATATCATCAGCCACAAGCACATCGGCACCAGACAGCTTCGACCATTTATCGACAAGCTGATCAGCGACTTCGAGCATCATGTCGAAATAGCCCTTCATCGCGCGCTGGCTAAACGCCGGCAGCAGGATGCGGTGCGCCTTGCCCCAATTCTCCTCCTCACTGAACGCGGTGAACAGGCCATCGCCTGCAAAGCGCCGCACGACCCGCAGGCCCGGCCCCGGCATTTTGCGAAAGCGGGTCTCGTCACACAGCTCAGCAACCAGATCAGGATCAGTGACGAAAAGCCCGACCCGGCTGCCAAATTTCAGCTTGAAGATGCCATCAGGAAAATCGCGGCCAACATGCAACAAATAGCCGATCAGCCCCTGCCGGATAATGTGATGGAGGTGGCCAACAACGGGTAGAGAGGGGGGCGAGGGAAATATCGACTGTTGATCAAGGGCCGTCGCCATTCGTCTCTCCCCAAGCTCTGTATTGTTCCACCACAGCGGCCACGAAAGTGCAACGGAAGCTTTACGCCGTGGCGTCTGCAATCGCCAATATTCGCGCGGCCTCGATCAGATGCAGCCGCTCGATCATCCGGCCGTCAAGCCGAAGCGCCCCTTTGTCGATGTTCTCGGGAAGGGCAAATGCTGCACTGATGCTGCGCGCCCACGCCACTTC
>JBBQAU010000244.1:0-3421 GCA_038316685.1 Sphingomonadales bacterium | reverse complement strand
GTTGATCGCCATGGCCAACCATTGACGTTGAAATTGTCGGGTTCGGTTGAGGCATGGTTTGAAAATGCTGCCACGCCTGCGGATGATGACGCGCCTCTGTCGGAATAATCGGTAGGATTATCAGCGCCAGGAAAATTCCATCTGGGCCGCTGCCACCAGCGCAGCCATGGCATTGCGATAGGGTGATGCCCCATAACTGATCCGCGCGACGCCTGCGTCTGCTAATGCCTTGGGGGAGGGGACGCCCGGAAATTCCATAATGTTAACCGGCAGGCCCGTATTTTTGCACAGCCGCGCGATCAGCAGCGCATCAACCAGGCCCGGCGCAAAAAACCCGCTCGCGCCAGCGTCTGCATAGGCATTGGCGCGTTCGGTTGCGGCATCGATCAGGGCCGCATCATGCTCGTCTGGAACCGCCTTCAGGAAGATATCAGTCCGTGCATTGATGAAGAAGGCCGGGCCCACCGCCTTGCGGATCGCGGCGATGCGCCGTGATTGAAATTCGATGCTGTGCAGCGCTTCCTCGCCAACGATTCGGTCTTCAAAATTGCAACCAATTGCCCCGGTCGCGACGAGTCGTTGGGCATTGAACGCCACCGTCGCGGGGTCAGCAGCATAGCCACCGTCAAAATCGATCGAGACGGGCAGGGCCACCGCGCTGACGATCCGCGCCGCATTGGCAAGCACAAGGTCAAGCGGCAAATCTTCTGAGTCACCATAGCCGTGCGCCGCCGCCACGGCCGCACTGCCAGTCGCCACCGCCTTTGCACCTGCCTTTGCAACGGCAAGCGCGCTGCCGACATCCCATGCGTTATAAAGGATCAATGGATTGCCCGGCACATGCAGTGCGGCGAAGCGGTGGAATTTGTCAGCCATCGACTCAACTCAATCCCAAATGATGAGCGCGTTTATTGGACGCTCTGATGCGTTCCGTCACGCGAGCTATCATAAATGATCGTCGAGCGGTGTGTCTCGATTAGGCGCTGTTTTCATGTGCGGCACCAGGCAATTGGCCAATCATGTCGAGATCATCGCCCGTTCATTCAATGGACGAAGCGCGCCACTACATCGCGGTAGCTGCGAGAGACCTTCACCTCGGCACCTGATCCCAGCACCAGAAAGCATTCGCCATTCGTATGCGGTTTGACTTCTTTGACGAGGTCGAGGTTGACGATGTGGGAACGATGGACGCGTTGGAACCGGCGCGGGTCAAGTCGCTTTTCGAGATCCTTCATCGTTTCACGCAGCACCAGCGAATTGTCGCCCGTGTTGATCACCATGTAATCGCCTGCCGCCTCAATCAGCTCGATCGTATCGACGTCGATCCGAAAAATCTGGCCGCGATCTTTGATGTTGATCAGCTTTTCAAATCGGTTGGCAGCGGGTTGGTCAACGGCTTCGGCCAGTGTCTCGGCAGCGTTTGGTGCCACCTCAGCCAGCACTTCCTTTAACCGGTCGGCCTCCTCAACGCCGCGTTTTTCCGCAAGACGCTGGCGGACGCGATCAAGCGTATCGGCCAGGCGCCCTTCCTCAACAGGCTTCATCAGATAATCCATCGCCTGTGCCTCAAACGCGCGAATCGCGTGGTCTGAATATGCGGTCACGAACACGAACAGCGGAGGCTCAACATCCATAAGCCCTTGCACGACGGAGAAACCGTCAAATCCCGGCATCTGAATGTCAAGAAACACCAGATCGGGCTTGTGCGTCTTGATGGATCGGATCGCTTCACGGCCATTGCTACAGGTATCGATGATTTCAACATCGTCATGCGGCGCAAGCCGCAGCTGCATTCCTTGAACAGCGAGTGGCTCGTCATCGACGATGATGGTTCGGATGGTCATGCGGCCTCCTTCGTCGGTTCCTCGAGTTGGAACGGAATTTCGATCTCCACCCTGAAGCCCCCGGGGTTTGACCGTGTCTCGAATCGATGGTCTGGCCCAAAAGCCTGGGCGAGTCTGTCCCTTATATTGGCCAAGCCAACGCCAGTTGATAGACTGGGCCGCGATTTTGTTTCGCTCATGCCCGGCCCGGTGTCCGATACGATGATTTGCACCCGTTCGCCGATCAACTGTGCGCGGACATTGATTTCGGCCCCATCTTCACGCGGTGTGACCGCATATTTGATCGCGTTTTCAACGAGCGGCTGGAGCAGAAGCGACGGCAGGCGCGCGCGGGCCACCTGTGGATCAATGTAAAAGCTGGGCCGCAGGCGATCCTCAAATCGCATCTTTTCAATCTCGAGATAGAGTTTGAGCGTCTCCACTTCCTGGGCGATCGTCACATGCGCGGTTGGCTCATTGGCCAATGTATAACGCAAAAACGAAGACAGGCGGCTGAGCATCGCATTGGCGCGCTCGGTCTGCTTGAGCAGCACCAATGTTGAAATTGAATTGAGCGTATTGAACAGGAAATGCGGGTTCAGCTGATACCGTAACATCGCCAGCTGCGCGCTTGAGGCCTGCGTCCCGAGTTTTTCCAGCTGGTCAATTTGTTCTTCGACGATCAAATAGAAATTAATCCCAAAATACAGCGCCGACCAACCCGCCAACACCGTGAAATTGACAAACACCGTGCCGAGCACAAGGTTGAGATTGATGCCCGGACTGTCGAGCTTGATAAAGGAGAAGGAAAACGCCTCGAGCACGGCGTAAAGTCCGGTTGCGATGGCGAGCGTAACGACACTCAGGATCACCAGCCACAGCCTGGGCAGCGTGCGATAATAGCCGTAAAGCGCCGAAAGCAGCAGCGTGATGCAATAGCCGAGGATCGAAGAAATCACGACCGAGACCAAAATCGTTAGCGGCAGCCCGTTCGATATGCTCGAAACGCTGCGTAACACCAGATAACCGCTCCACCCGGCCGCCTGCAGAATCCAGAAGGCGCGGTTCTTCTGTTCAAAAAAGGGGCGTGCAAACATCGTCGGCCGGCTGAGCGGGGTCATCGGCAAATTGGACAAAACAGAGCGTGGGGCATGGCAACCTTATACCCGCTGACAAGCGACCGGGAAGGGGCGTATAGTGCGATCAACGCAAGGGAGAGACGAAATGGCTGACGGCACCGATACACCGCATCATGACCGTGCGCAGTTTGCGACGATGGAACATGGCACACAAGCAGACTGGAGCATCATCAGCACGCATTTCCGGGATTTCACACAAGGGCTATCGACCCGCGTGCTCGATCATCTCAAACTGCTTGATGGCGATTTTGGCGGCTTTCCGATTGATCGACTCCAGCATTCATTACAGACCGCCACCCGCGCCCACCGGGATGGCCGCGACGAAGCTTATGTGGTGACGGCGTTGCTCCATGACATTGGCGATACGCTTGGCAGCTTTAACCACCCCGAAATCGCCGCCGCCATGCTGCGCCCGTTCGTGTCGGACGAGCTCCACTGGATCGCTAATAAACACGGCGT
>JBBQAU010000243.1:0-3482 GCA_038316685.1 Sphingomonadales bacterium | reverse complement strand
CCGGGCGTATTCCTGAAGGGGCTACGGTTGAGCGTGCGGTTGACACTGGATTTGCCAGTTCACCCATGCTGACCTTCAACTTGTCCCGCGCAGACTTTACGACCGCCCAGAGTATTGCCGCTGCCATTAACATGCGGCTGGGACCCGGTCGTGCGCAGGCAATCGACGGCGTGTCGATCGCTGTCACAGCACCCGAGGGCGCTGACATTCGTGCCACATTGATGAGCAAGATCGAGAACTTGACTGTAACGTCGGCTGAACCGGCAGCGCGTGTCATCGTCAATGCGCGCACCGGCACCGTCGTGATCAACTCCGCCGTTCGCGTCGGATCGGCCGCTGTTACGCAGGGAAAACTCAGCGTTCGCGTCGATGAAAACCAGACCGTTAGCCAACCCGCGCCGTTCAGTCAGGGCCAAACCGCGCTTGAACAGCGCAGCAATGTCGGCGTCGCAGAAGAAGCCAAACCAATCTTCCTGATTGAGGCCGGGCCGAGATTGGCTGATGTCGTCAAGGCGTTGAACGCGATTGGCGCGTCGCCCTCCGATCTTGTCGCCATCCTGGAAGCATTGAAGGAAGCCGGTGCGCTCAAAGCCGACTTGATCATTCTGTGACCGGCGTCGGCCCCACCCCCGGCGTGGTTACGAACGCGCTTGCCGTTCCGACGGTCTCAACCGACACAAGCCGCGTCGCGTCGCGCGCGAACCTGGAGGCGGCCGGTCGGCAGTTTGAAGCGGTGTTCACGCAAATGATGCTGAAATCCATGCGCCAGCCGCATCTGGCGTCGGATCTGTTCGCGTCGCAAGCGCGCGACACCTTCCGCGACATGCAGGATCAAAGGCTCGCTCAAACCATGGCCGAAACCGCGCCGCTTGGGATCGGCAAGGCAATGGTGGAATTTTTGAGCAAAAACCAGGCTGCATTGGCGCATCCCGCCGATGCAGCGACCCCGGCTGAAGTTGCGCCGAAATGAGCGATATCCTCTCAATAGGAGCAAGCGGCGTACGTGCCTATCAATCGGCGCTTAGCACTGTTTCGGACAATATCGCCAACGCCTCAACCGCAGGCTATGCTCGCCGCACAACCAATCTTGAACGCCTAGCCGCGAGCAGCAGCCGGATCGGACAGCGACAGATCAACGATGGGTTTGGCGTCGCGGTAACCGGGGTCACGCGGCAGGCAGACAATTTCCGTTCAACTGCGGTCCGCGCCGCCGGGGCGGACCTTGCGCGCACCGAGACGAGCGCGGTCTGGCTCGATCAGATTGAAACAAGCTTGAGTGGTCAGCAGCTAGGTGCGCGTCTCGCAAGTTTCTTCAATAGCGCCAAGGCCGTATCAGCCGATCCCGCCGCCAGCACACCGCGCGTGGCATTGCTGGAGGCGAGCGCTGGCGTCGCAATTGCCTTTACCGCCACGGGTCGCGCACTCGATCAAATCACCGCCGATCTCGACATAAAAGCATCGGCGGCCATCGATGAGCTCAACTCACTTGGTTTTGCTCTCGCAAGGGTCAATCAAGGCTTGGAACGCGCGCAGCCGGGGACGGGTGGACAGGCATCCCTGCTCGATCAGCGCGATTCGATTCTTGAGAAGCTCAGCGCGCTGAGTGACGTGAGTGTTTTGTTCAATCCCAATGGTGGCGCAACAGTGCGGCTGGGCGGCGCGACCGGGCCGATATTTGTCGGTGGCGGTGAGGCGGCATTTGTCACCTATCAACGCAGCGGCAGCGGCTCAGTGGCTTACACCATCGAGCGCAATGGAGTGGTTGCCAGCCTTTCTCCTCTCGGTGGCGTATTGTCGGGGCTGACAGAAGGGGCCCAGCGCATTGGCGACGCCCGCGCCGAGCTTGATCGAATCGCGACTGGTTTCTTCGATGGTGTGAACACGTTGCAATCGCAGGGGCGCGACCTTGACGGCAACCCTGGCGCGGCGATCTTCGCGGTCGGGGCAACGCCGAGCGACATCGGCGTTTCGCTCATCAACCCGCGTGGAATCGCGGCTGCCGCTGTCGGCGGCGGACCACGCAATAATGACAATATTATTGCCCTCAATATATTGCGGACCACCGGCCAGTTTGAGGCGGATACCGCATCCTTGATCGCAACCAACGCCGCAACGCTTGCTTCGCGTCGTACGGTGGCAGAGGCGCAGACAGCAATTCATGACGGCGCCATCAGTGCGCGCGATCAGGTCACGGGTGTCAATCTCGATAGCGAAGCGATCGATCTGCTGCGCTTCCAGCAAGCCTATCAGGCATCAAGCCGCATCATCCAGGTGGCGCGTGAGACGCTGCAATCGTTGCTCGACATTCGCTGAGGTCCGCCATGCAGATTAGCACAACCCTGTTTCTTGACCGCTCGAGCAAGCAACTCGGGACGCTCGCGACGCGCAACCAAACGCTCCAGACCCAAATCGCCACGGGGAAGCGCTTGGCAGCACCGTCCGACGACGCCGTGGCCTATCGCCGTTTGCAGACGATTGCGCAGGCCACTGCCGACAGTACCGCCTGGGAAAGTAACATCGCGCTTGCCAGAACCGTGCTAGAACAAGCTGATACTGCTCTTGGCAGTGTCACCAGTCGACTTCAGCGTGCGCAAGAGCTGACTTTGCAAGCGGCAAATGGCACGCTTTCAGCTGCGGATCACAAAACAATCGCGATTGAACTTCGCGGAATCGTCGATGATCTGGTCGCCCTTGCCAACAGCAAGGATGCCCGTGGCGGTCCCTTATTTGGTTCAGCAACGGGCGATACCGCGCTAACCCGCGATCCCACCGGCGTTGTCAGCTTTACCGGCACAGGAAACCCGCCGGGAATCCAGATCGGGCAGGACGTAACCATTCAGCCAAGCGGAAGCGCCGGTCAGATTTTTGGCAATATTCCCAACGGTGCCGGCACAACCGACAGCTTTGCCCTGCTTTCCAGTTTCGTCACGGCCCTTGAATCGGGCGGCAACCCCGCCGCTGCGGCCGCGACCACCGTTCAGGGTCTCAAGGCAACGCTTGACCAGGTTGGCGCGGCGCGGGGTTCGGTCGGCGCGCGGGGTATCCGACTCGACCTTGAATCAACCCGGCTGGAAGATGCAGCAACGGTCCGGGAAGGCGAGCGCAGCTTCCTTGAGGATATCGACGTGACAACGGCGATTATCGAGCTGCAAAAGACCAGCACAATTCTGCAGGCAACCCAGGCGAGCCTGTCCAGGCTCAGCCAATTGTCACTTTTTGATTATATTCGCTGAAATCGCCAACTTGATAACCAAATAGCGACAAAATCAGGTGAATAACTGGTTCAGACGGTCGTTACCCTAATCAGGGTACACCAAATTGTGGCAGGGGAAAGCAAGCTCTATGTTTCCGATCATCGGCCTTGTTGTCCTCCTCGTGATGGTATTTGGCGGCTTTGCAATCACCGGCGGCGCGCTTGGCCCGGTGATGGAAGCCATTCCGCACGAAATGCTCATCATTGGCGGTGCCGCCATTGGCGCGTT
>JBBQAU010000242.1:0-3484 GCA_038316685.1 Sphingomonadales bacterium | reverse complement strand
CGAGAGCCCAGTACGGAATGTAGAGAGGAGCTTCCCCTGCCAAGGGATTAACACGGTAAACCTTTGCAACTTCGCCTAAAGCCTTTCCATATTCTCCGTGGATATCAATGAGCAATACGCGCGCGCTCGGAAACCCGGGTTGCCCACCCTGTCCGACAGAGATTGAGCGCAGGAGGCTTGTCACCGTGGTCGATTTGCCCGACCCTGTTGAACCGAGCACGGCTGAGTGGCGCGTAATCAGTTTGTCCAGATCGACGCGCACCGGAATGCTTTCAGCGTTTGAAAGGCGGCCGATGGTGACCTGGCCGCTCTCCGCCGTCCCGTAAATTCTGCCGAGATCCTCCTCGACCACGAGATGAACTTGGTCGTTGATCGCGGGGTATTGGCTGATCCCGCGCTCAAAGGTGGCCTCCATCACCTCGCCGACAAGCTGCACCTTGATCCAGCGATCACCACGCGCACCGATGTCTTGGAGACTTTCCGGGGTCGCGGTCGCGCCTACGTCGGAGATGATGCCGTAAAGATCATGATAGCCTTGGGGAATACGAACGAAGCTTCCAACCTGACCTACGCGATAGCTGCGGCCACCGATAATCGCGATACCCGAGGCTATGCCTTCATATTGGCGAACGCTGACGGTCGCGCCTGCTACTGCGCCGATATGTCCAAGGAGCGTAGGAGCGTTGGTCAAATGATTGGTGCCTGGACTTGAGCTTGTGCCAAGTTTGATGGAGCAATGGGTGGCACAGGCGGCGCGAAGACCTGCGTTGATCGAGATGCAGAAAAGAAGCGAGCGAAGGGTTCAATTCCGCCTAGAATGAACTCGGACGCCGCGCCGTCATTGGTGGCTGTCCAATAGGACGCGCGTATCGGTTCCCAATCCTTTGATGGCAATTCACCAGGAACGCGCCACGCACCGCCAGTGCCATTCACAACAGCGGCATCGCGAGCATAAAGACTGAAGTTGGGCAGCCGTCGCGCCAACTCACCGGCATAAATCTCGCATTCTAGCGTTTGATATTGAAAGGCGAACACGCTTGCCGATGGGTTGCCGGCCAGACCCTCATCAATCCTTGCGGAGATATGTGCGTCAGCGAATGAAAAACCAATTGAGATCAGCAATGTGTCCGGCGTACCGAGGAATGCGCGAAGTCTATCAAGAAGTGCCGCGTATGGCGCCTTTTGAGTTTGCTCGTATTTGAGGTGCTCAGGAAAGACCAGATGTTTGGCGCTGTCCTGACCGGTGCGGATAATCTCCTGCTTCTCGTTGGAGCACCAGCCCAGCGACCCGTGAAGCTTCCACAGCCGAGTCCAGCGGGTCGGCAAATCATTGTTGGCGACAGTGACGGGGTCAAAAAATGGCTCCCGCCCGCCGGTGAACCCATCAAAATAAGGCGCACGAGAGCGTTCAAACGCCTCCTCAAGCAGCAGATCGTAATTGGTCGTAAATATCTCGACGGGGTGGTCACGCGCTGTTCCCACGATCCAAGTCACGATCTCCCCGTAGGCGGAATTTTCGGGAAGCCGAACATTCACGATTTTGCCGATTTCTTCGCAGATGCGCTCACCAAAAGCAGCATAGCCATCGCTATCAAGATCGTGAATTTTGGCGGTGCCAATAACCTTGGCCAGCGAACGAACTCTGGACAGAATCGTCTCAATGTCCGACTTTGGCAAAAGCTCTTTCTTTAGAGCTTTGATGGCATCGCCATATTCAGGTTCGAGCGTGGCAAGGACTCGCTCAGTCAGGCCCGCCACCGCGGGTACTAGCGGATAGTTGCCATCAACGTTTTTCATGCCAGCAGACGCACCAGCGCCAAGCAATAGTCCGATCCGTTTTCGACCACCCGCAACGATTGTTCGCAACGCAGTCATATACTGATCTGGATTGTGGATAATTTCGTTCGCCAAATTTGCCTCCTGCTTGTTTCTTATGGCAATTTTCCTTTGGCTTGACGAGCGTTAGAAAAAATTTCTCGAAGCATATCTACGCCCCAAGATCACCACACGGCATCGATCATACCGGGTCAGAGATTATCAAGCTTAACGCCGGATTGCTCCAACCAGAAAAGGTTCTCTGACCGCCGCGTGATTTCAGAAAGCTCGCGCGGGTCACAATCCTGAAAGAGGGCCTCGGCGAGCGTCATGCGCTTGTCGAACGAGACGCGCCCATGGTTGAAAGACGGGTGTTTGGCCAGAACTACCGCTTTGCGCTCGATCGCCTTGGCTTCTTCCGAGAATTTCGAGAACTGGTTAGCTGCGGCACCGACGCGGGCATCTTCCAGAATTGTTTCAATGGCGTCGCCGAACTCGTCGTTCCAGGCTGCGGTAGAAACCGTAGTATGAAGAATGCCATCAAGCATGAAACTCGCCATTGTCGCGCCAATTTGCCCATCAAATGAGGCAAAACGGCGATTGACGCCCTTGAGGATGTCAGCCGAATGTTCAACACCAATGTCGTCAAGTTCATCCCTCGCAGCTTCGATCGCACTGGAAAGGTCGAATACCTGCTCCACAAGATAGATGATCCGCGGGGCGTGAGCGTTGATCACTCTAACTGCGTCTTCAGAGCTCAAGATTACTACGGGCATGGATCCGTCGTCGCGTGCCTGAACCGCTGCTTCGACCAGAACCGATTCTTTAGCGACGGTCGCATCTTTGATCGCAGATCCCAAATCTGCGGCTTCATTTACTGCCATCTTCATTCCTAATCCGCGTGGCTGGTCATCAACCGACATGCCGGTTCTGCATTATGACACAGCTGGCATGATCGAAGACAGAGTGAAAGGGAGGAGGTTTCCTCCCTGCATGCAGCCCGCGAGCGGTCTCCACGTTACCCACCTCTGCGGGGACACCCCGCAACGCCCCGAGAAGAGGAGCGGGGCTGATGACGCGCTCTGTCCCGCAGGCCCAACGGCCTGCTCCTGAGGGCGCGGCTTTTGACAAACTGGCCCCGCACGCACTCTGAACCGGCGAGCATAGTTTCAAGCGTAGGCGTCGAAAGCCGACAGGCCCCGGCTTTCCGCCTGCACGAACACCATTAGCGATTGTCGCCTCCTTTCAGGGTGCGGTTTTTGTTTTGGCGATCTCGCTAGCCGCTCGCGCGACGATGAGCCTTGGCAGATGAGAGTGAGAGGGTGGCGGGCTTCGCCGTGACGGGATGAGGGTCGAGAGAGAGGCTCCCGGCCGCCCGTTATGGAGATTTCCCATGACTATCCGCGGGCTTTTGATTATTGGCGTGCATCCGCGCTAGATCGAGCACGGCTGAATGACTGACCGGCTGATGCCGGTAGGATCATGCGGAGGGGCTGAAGCCGTTTTTGTGGTTATGTCGGTCGAGATATCGCATGATGATGTCATCGGTGATGTTGCCGGATGTGGTTGAGAAGTAGCCACGTTGCCAAAAGCGTTGGCCCCAGTAGCGCTTGCGGATGTGTTCGAACTCCTGCTGGATTTTGCGCGACGAGCGCCCTTTGACACGTCG
>JBBQAU010000241.1:0-3488 GCA_038316685.1 Sphingomonadales bacterium | reverse complement strand
TGCCGGGTCAGCGCCTGCTCATACCGCAGCAGCAACGCCTCATGGCTGGTGAAGAATTGCGTGCTGCTCAGCTGCGGCACGGTATCGGGGTTGATCCCGCAGGCCGCCATAAACTCCAGCGCTTCGCCAATGCGATCAGCGGTTTCGGCATATTTCTTGGCCCAGGGGCTGCGACCCAAGAAGTCATGCGTCCAGCGGTGCACCTGATGCAGATTGGCATAGCCCCCCGTCGCAAAGGCGCGCAGCAGGTTGAGCGTTGCCGCCGACTGGCTATACGCGCGGATCATCCGGTCGGGATCAGGGGTCCGGCCCTCAGGCGTAAAGGCCATGTCGTTGATGATGTCACCGCGATAGGCGGGCAGCTCGATGTCGTTCTGAACCTCGGTATCGGCCGAGCGCGGCTTGGCAAACTGTCCCGCCATGCGGCCAAGCTTAACCACCGGCAGCTTCGATGCAAAGGTCAGCACGACCGCCATTTGCAGCAGCACACGAAATGTATCGCGGATGTTGTTCGGGTGGAACTCGGCAAAGCTTTCCGCGCAATCGCCGCCCTGCAGCAGGAACGCCTTGCCGTCGGCGACTTTGGCGAGCTCGGCGGTCAGGTTGCGCGCTTCGCCAGCGAAGACTAGCGGCGGATAATTGCTGAGCGTGTTGGTGGCGGCATCGACAAGGCTCGCGTCAGGATAGGCGGGCTGCTGGATCGCAACCGCATTTGTCCAGCTATCGGGGGCCCATTGTGCGGCCATGGTCTTTGCGTCCAGTCGGTCAGGTGAATTTCAGCGATTGGCCATGCTGTAAATCGCCGCCACGCGCAACGACAGAAAAGCGATCAGCCTGATCGACTGGCTTTATCCGTTGCCTTTTGCGTCAGTAACCAGCGTCCAGATCAACGACATTGCGCATCG
Organism: Sphingomonadales bacterium; assembly: GCA_038316685.1. Classification (GTDB taxonomy): domain Bacteria; phylum Pseudomonadota; class Alphaproteobacteria; order Sphingomonadales; family Sphingomonadaceae; genus Sphingomonas. Next base: position 2,583 of record JBBQAU010000241.1, on the reverse strand, counting down.
GTTTTGCCGCCAGGAATGCGGTGAGATTGTCGAGGAACAGGGCGGTTGCGCGCTGGAACATCTTGGTCTGGCTGCGGCCCGACAAATGCATTGAATGCAGCGTGTTGGGCGCTGACCAGAGGGGGTGATCGGGCGGTAATGGTTCAGGATGGACCGTATCGAGAAACGCGCCCGCAATCGTGCGTGCCCTCAACGCCTCGATCAGTGCGTCCTGATCGACCATGTCGCCGCGCGCAATATTGATGAGCCACGCGCTGGTTTTCATCGCGGCAAATTCTGCGGCACCCAGCAGCGCTTTGGTCTCGCCTGTCGACGGTGCGGCAAGCACCACCCAGTCAAACTCGCCGATGCGTGTGGGCCATTGATCGGGCGTGAGCGTGCCGTCGCTCCCCGACCTCGTAACGCCTGTCACCGTAACGCCAAACGCCGCCAGCCGCGCGCCGATCAGCTTGCCGATTGCGCCATAGCCGATGATGAGCGCGCTGGTATCGAGCAGCTCAATTTGTCCCGGTGCAGCGATCGTCCATTCATGCTTGTCGGCAAAGCGCACGACCTCGTCATAACGCTTGGCGGCGGCAAGCATGCCCATGACGGCATATTCAGCCACCGCCACCGCGCTGATCCCGGTGCCGTTCGTCAGGACGGTGCCGCGCGCTTTCAACGTTGCGAGCGGAAAGGCGTCAAGGCCTGCATAAATCGTGCTGACCCATTTGAGCTTGACGCCCGCCGCCACGGCCTCGCCCGTCCAGGCCGGGCGTTGCATATCAACCCAGGCGATATCAGCGTCGATTATCTGCGCCAGCGCATCTTCATGATTGCTGAACCACGCAACATCGAGTCCGGCAGGGAGATGGGGTTCCAGAAGCGCGCGCGCGATGGCGGGCAGCACAAGTTTCATCAGGCCTCTTGGCTCGTCTGTCCCTGCATAATCAAGCTTGCCTCGTTGCTCGTTGTCGGGTGAGCCTGAGCGATCCAGTCAACCAGCTCCGACGATGGCGAAAATTCAGGAACCACATTACGCAATAGTGCCCGGGCGCGGGACGCGTCGCCTGAGTCCACCGCACCCGAGAGCTGTGTCAGATACAGAGTCAGCTCGCCCCAGGGCAGAAACGCCTCGTTGGATCGCATTATACGGGGATGCGAAGTAGGCTGCGGATTGTCCCCAATCAGCAGTTCCTCATAGAGCTTTTCGCCCGGCCTTAATCCGACGACCTCAATGGCGATGTCGCCGTCAGGGCGCTCTGTGTCGCGCACAGACAACCCTGAAAGTTCAATCATGTTGCGGGCAAGATCATAAATTTTCACCGGCTCACCCATGTCGAGCACGAAAACATCGCCACCCTGCGCCATCGCTCCAGCCTGAAGAACAAGCTGGGCTGCCTCTGCAATTGTCATAAAGTATCGGGTAATTCGCAGGTCTGTGATCGTGACAGGACCACCTTCGGCGATTTGCCGTCGAAATAGTGGTACGACGGACCCGCTTGAGCCAAGCACATTGCCAAAGCGGACCATAGAGAAACGCGTTTGGCTGTTTTGGGTTTGAAACGCCTGCAATGTCATTTCGGCCAGCCGCTTGCTGGTGCCCATGATGTTGGTTGGCCTGACCGCCTTGTCGGTGCTGATCAAGACAAAATCCCGGACCTGATATTCCATCGCAAGCCGGGCAAGCGTCAACGTACCGAACACGTTGTTTTTGATACCCTCAGTCGCATTATGCTCGACGAGCGGCACGTGCTTATATGCGGCTGCGTGGTAGATCGTGTCTGGGTGCCAAGTGCTGATGATCTCGCGGATGCGCCGTTCATCGACGACGGAGGCGATGAGCGGCACAATGATCGGCGCATCGGCCCCCATTTCAGCAGCCAGCCCAGAGAGTTCCTGATGGATCGTATAAAGATTATACTCCCCCAGTTCGACCAGCAGGAGCATTGCTGGACCCTCAACGACGATCTGGCGACAAAGTTCACTGCCAATCGATCCGCCTGCACCGCTCACTAAAATCACCTTGCCGGCGATTTTGGCGCGCAACAAGGCAGTGTCAGGCGGCACGGCCTCGCGACCCAACAAATCCTCAATATCGAGATCCTTGAGGTCACGAATTGAGACATTGCCGCGCGCCATGTCGAGCAAGCCGGGCAGGGTGCGAACGTGCAAATTCAAATCACGCAGCGCATGCACGATTTCCGTCCGGCGGGTTCGAGCCGCCGAGGGGATCGCCAGCAGTAGATCGGTGACGTTCTTCATTTCAACGAGCTGGACGATTTCGGTCGGGCCGTGGATTTTGACGCCGTCAATGGTTGATTTCCAGAGCTTTGCGTCGTCATCGACAAAGCCGATCAGGTGCATTTCGTTGGTTGCCTTGAGCGCGTTTGCCAGTTGGCGTCCCGCAGATCCCGCGCCGTAAATCAACACGCGCGGGACTGTCGCCTTGCGCCAAGGCATTACACTCGATTCAGCGAGGAGCATCCGGACGAGTGCGCGCGATGAAATGGTCAGCAGCAGCAATAGGATTGGCTGAATCAGCCCGATCGTCCGTGGGACACCAGGCTGACCATAAACAGCAAAAATGAGGCTAAAAATTGC
>JBBQAU010000240.1:0-3502 GCA_038316685.1 Sphingomonadales bacterium | reverse complement strand
GCCTCAACATGCGGCCAGACCATGCGGGCGAGTTCGTCTGCGACCATTGATTTGAACGAGATATCGCGCGGGCGCAGGGTGGAACCGGTAAGCGTCAGACGGCGGCGCATCACCTCGAAAATCGGGATCGTTGCCATTAAGCCGCCTTGCACCGCGATCGAGACATGGCGACCATCATTTGCCAGACATTGCAGATTACGCGGCACATAATCGCCGCCGACCATATCCAGCACTGCTGTCACCCCGGCCCCGTCAGTGAAGGCCTTTACCTCCGCCACAAAATCCTGCGTCTTGTAATTGATCGCGTGTGAGGCCCCGAGCGCGCGGGCGGCGGCGCACTTTTCGTCTGAACCTGCTGTGACAATCACCGTCAACCCAAACACGACCCCCAGCGCAATCGCCATCGTGCCAATGCCGCTAGTGCCGCCGTGGACGAGCACGATATCGCCCTCCACCGCATAGGCGCGCTCAAACAAATTAGTCCACACGGTGAAAAGCGTCTCAGGAATGGCGGCTGCCTCGACCATTGTCAGCGCGGGCGGCACGGGCAGACACACGCCCACCGAAGCAACGGCGTATTCGGCATAGCCCCCGCCAACGATCAGAGCACAAACATGTTGGCCGATCATGTCGCGTTCAACGCCCGCGCCGATTGTGATAATTTCGCCAGCAACCTCAAGCCCCAGGATTGTCGGCGCGCCGGGAGGCGGGGGGTAGCCGCCCATGCGTTGCAAGACATCGGGCCGATTGACACCGGCCGCCGCCACCTTGATCAATACTTCGCCCGAACCCGGCTGCGGCACCGGGCGGTCGACAGGCACCAAAACTTCCGGCCCGCCCGGCGCGTCAGGATCGATTGCCGTCATCATTTCAGGAATCGCCGTCATCAAATCCGCCGTCCCGTGCCAGATAACTCAAAAAAGCCCTAACAGCCTTATTGACACGCCCCTCGCCCCGGTCAACCTTGTGCCCCATGGAAGCCGACGAAAATCTGCCGCGGCGGACGGGCGATCCGCTGGACGCTCTGGCCCGGCTCGATCTCGATCCTTATTCGGTCGAGGAGCTTGAATCGCGCCTCGTCGGGCTGGCGGCGGAAATTGAGCGGACCCAGCGACATCTGTCACGCGCCGTTAACCATAGAGCAAGCGCTGACGCGCTATTCAACCGGTGAAGACAGACGCACCTTTGCCTTCGTTGCGACGGTTGTTTGTCAAGTGCTTGATCCGGGAGATTACGCTCCCGACATATGTGGAAAGGGCAGCGCCACCTTTGCTGCCCGCATGGAGTAGTTTGTAATGCCATCCTTTGCTTCTGCGCTTGAGACGACCCTCCACAAGGCACTTGAGGCCGCGTCGTCGCGCCGCCATGAATATGCGACGCTTGAACATCTCCTGCTCGCGCTGGTTGATGATGAACATGCATCCAAGGTTATGGTATCTTGTGGCGTGGATCTCGGTGAACTGAAAAACACCGTGGCGAACTATCTTGATACCGAGCTTGAGGCGCTCAAGGTGGACCAGACAACTGATCCGTCCCCCACCAGCGGCTTTCAGCGGGTCGTTCAGCGCGCCATCCTGCACGTTCAGTCCTCGGGTCGCGATGAGGTAACAGGTGCCAATGTGTTGGTTGCCCTGTTCAGCGAACGCGAAAGCTATGCTGTCTATTTCCTGCAACAACAGGACATGAGCCGGCTCGACGCCGTCAGCTTTATTTCCCACGGCGTTGGCAAGGGCGGCAACGCCCCCGAACCGCGCGAAGTGAAGGGCGCTGACGAGGAAAAGCCCGCCAAGCCGGAAACCAAGAGCAAGGGCGAAAGTGCCCTGAAACAATTCTGCGTCGATCTCAACGAAAAGGCCCGCAACGGCAAGGTCGACCCGTTGATTGGCCGCTCGGCTGAGGTGGACCGCACGGTGCAAATCCTATGCCGTCGATCAAAGAACAACCCGCTTTATGTCGGCGATCCCGGCGTAGGCAAAACCGCGATTGCCGAAGGGCTCGCGCGCAAAATCATTGAGGGTGATGTGCCCGAGGTGCTCAAGCCCGCCGTCATATACTCGCTCGATATGGGCGCACTCCTTGCGGGCACCCGCTATCGCGGCGACTTTGAGGAGCGGCTGAAGGCGGTTGTCAATGAGCTTGAAAAGCTGCCCGATGCGATCCTGTTCATCGATGAAATCCACACCGTGATTGGTGCCGGCGCAACCAGCGGCGGGGCGATGGATGCGTCAAACCTGCTTAAGCCTGCTTTGTCGGGCGGGTCGATCCGCTGCATCGGCTCAACGACCTACAAGGAATTTCGCAACCATTTTGAAAAGGATCGCGCGTTGCTGCGCCGGTTTCAGAAGATCGACGTCAACGAGCCATCGATTGAGGATACGATCAAGATTCTGACGGGGTTGCGCTCGGCCTTTGAAAAGCATCATTCGGTGAAATACACACCCGATGCGATCAAAACTGCGGTTGAGCTGTCGGCGCGTTATATCAATGACCGAAAGCTGCCCGACAAGGCGATCGACGTGATTGACGAGGTTGGCGCGATGCAGATGCTCGTGCCGCCAAGCCGCCGTAAGCGCACGATCACCGCCAAGGAAATCGAGCAGGTTATCGCGACGATGGCACGCATCCCGCCAAAATCGGTGTCCGCCGATGATACCGCCGCGCTCGCCACGCTCGAGACTGATCTGAAGCGCGTCGTTTTCGGGCAGAATGCGGCAATCGAGAAGCTGGCATCGGCGATAAAGCTTAGCCGCGCGGGGCTTCGTGATCCTGAAAAGCCGATCGGCAATTATCTGTTCACTGGTCCTACCGGCGTCGGCAAGACCGAGGTAGCGCGCCAGCTCGCCTTGATCCTGGGCATTCCGCTCCAGCGTTTTGACATGAGCGAATATATGGAGCGTCACTCGGTCAGTCGCCTGATCGGCGCGCCCCCGGGCTATGTCGGTTTTGATCAGGGTGGCTTGCTGACCGATGCGGTTGACCAGCAGCCGCACAGCGTATTGTTGCTCGACGAAATCGAAAAGGCACATCCTGATCTGTTCAACATCTTGTTGCAGGTAATGGACAATGGTCGCCTGACCGATCAGCACGGCAAGTCGGTTGATTTTCGCAACACCATCCTGATCATGACGACCAATGCCGGGGCCAGCGACATGGCGCGCGAAACGCTCGGTTTTGGCAATCTGACTCGCGAAGGTGAGGATGAGCAGGCGGTGCAAAAGATGTTCACGCCCGAATTCCGCAACCGGCTCGATGCGATTGTGCCGTTCGGCTATCTGCCAACCGATGTCGTCGCGCGCGTCGTCGACAAGTTCATCTTGCAGCTCGAATTGCAGCTGGCTGATCGCCAGGTGCATATCAATCTGGATGATGAATCAAAGGCGTGGCTGACCGAAAAGGGCTATGACAAGCTTTACGGTGCACGGCCGATGGGTCGCCTTATCCAGGAAAAGATCAAACAGCCGCTCGCAGAAGAGTTATTGTTCGGGAAGCTCGTCCATGGCGG
>JBBQAU010000239.1:0-3506 GCA_038316685.1 Sphingomonadales bacterium | reverse complement strand
CAGGAAAAAGTCACTCGCACCTGCCATAAAGCGGCGTCGCTCCGCCTCAGCCATATCGCGCGCACGCGCCTGTTCCTGCTCGGCCAAAAGGCTCAAACGGTTGGTGGCACCGACGTCAATCGCGATTCCATCGAGCTCGGCGATAATTTGTTCTTCGGTCAGCTGCCGCCGCCGCTTTATCGCGTCGATTTCGGCGTTAGTCTGTGCGATGCGGCCGGTGGCGGCGCGCTGTTGCAACGGGACACTAAATTTCAGGCCGACGATACTCTCTGTCCCAGAGCGTGACGGGCCACCAATACCAACTGGTCCAAAATCGTTTGATACCTCAACATTGACATCAAGACGTGGTCGTAAGCTATTGCGATCTAGAGCAAGTCTGTATGTCGCCTGATTCAGGCGCAACTCAATTGTTTTCAGGTCTGGACGAAGCGCCAATGCTTGTCGTGCCGCGGCGGCCACTTGGGCAAACAAGGGGAAAGCTGATGGCAGCTGGCTGTTTAAGGGTTTTCGCGGCGCACCCGCCGCATCGCGCCAAAACAGCGAAAGCGTGTTTGCCGCATTTGCTAGTTCCTGCTCTGAACGCGCGACAAGCGTCTCCCGGCGCAGGATATTCTGCTCATTCTCGGTCAGGAGAATACGCGCTCGTGCCCCCGCCGCGACCTGTTTGACAAACCCTTGTTGACGCTCCTTGGCCAATGCGAGCAACTCGCGGTAGATTCCAAGACGCAGGCCCGCGCCAACCCACAAATTATAGGCTGCGATCGCACGACGCTGAACGCTGATTGCCGTCATCAAATTTTCAGCCTCGGCAACATCAATGTCGATTGCCGCATTGCCGCGATTAAAGCGTCGATCATCGATGAACCGGTCGCGCATCAACGCAAAGACCGCGCCAACTTTGAGTTCGCCGAGAACGTTGGTGAAGCTCCTATCCTCATAAATTGGGAATCGACCGCCGCTGACCCGATAGCCGCCGTAGAGGCTCCCTCCCCAGTTCTCGAGCGGCCTCGTGATTGTCGCGGCAGCAGAACTCCCATCGTAAAAGCCCGACAGTCTCGCAGAACCCTCCGCCGCAACAACCGTGTCAAAGGCGCCCTCTGCGGTCACAAGCCTTGCTTCGGCCTGGCGAACACGCGCAATTGCTTCGAGAATTTGCGGTGCGTGACGTCTCGACGATAGCAGAACAGCGTCAAGCGTCAGGGTCGGCTCAATTGATTGTTCGGGTGCGGACACTTGGTCTTCGACGATATCGGCGGCATACCCGGTGCTTACCGGCAAGCCAGTCAGCACTGCCAAGAGCAACCAACCTGCTCGGCTATCTCGCAAGACTGCCATTTTCTACTGTCGATTTCACGTCCGGTGAATCGCTAGGGCTTTCATAATCATATTGCAGCGGAAAGTCGTTCAACTGCCGCCAGAGTTCAAAGCCAACCGACACCGTATCCATCAATACCCAACCGCTAACATTTGCACCAAGCCTGACGAAAGGCTCTTTGGGCCAAGGCCCCCGATCCGGCGAAGGTTCAATAATGAGGCGGAACAGACCATTGGTCGATGCCGACGCATCAATGGCGCGAACCCTGCCATCAAATAACCCGGTGGCCACCGAAGGCCAGCCGCTGAACTGGATCGCTGGCCAACCCTCAAATTCAAGCCGAACCCGGCGGCCAGGCTTGATGAGTGGTATGTCGCGACCATCGACATAGAGTTCAACGACGCGTTCCGATTCTTCGGGGGCAAAGCTCGCCAGCGTATCACCTTGCTTGACCATCGTCGCGACATCGCCGGCAAAAAGGCGCATGATAAGACCGTCACGCGGGGCACGGACGACTTGCGCGGATTGTCGGTTCAAATTCACGTCGACCCGCGTCAACGCTGCGCGCCCTTGCGCAAGCTTCGAGTTAAATTCGCCGACCTTGATCTGCGCTGCTTCAAATTCACGGCGTGCTGCCAAGCCTTCGCGATAAAGTTTGCCGGTGCGCTCCACATCAAGTCGCGCTGTTTGCATCACCTGATCGGTGGCGGCGATATCAGCCAGCACCTGTGTTCGCTCGGCCTGGAGGCGTGACAGCAGGAGCGGATCATTGTCGATCAGCCGCATGATCGGGTCGCCCTTTTTTACCCGGGCACCGTCTGTAACATAAACCTTATCGATCCGGCCCTGAACCAGCGCATTAATGTTTTGCACCCGGTCACGCGGATCAAGCGCGATAACTTTGCCTGTCCCGTAAGAGGTTTGCACCCATGGGACGTAAAAAATGAAGGCGATGGTCAGGATGATCGCTGCGACTACAATCATCGCAATTGCCCGGGTGATGCGTGGCGCGTTGATTGAAGCCAGCGTTTTAAACTGCAGTATCTCCTCAGCACGATTATACATAAACCGCCTCCGAGCCCCCGTTACGGAGTTCATTAAACGCTGATCGGTCGGCAACGATTTCCTGATGATTGCGGCCAAACCAAAGATAGCCATCGAGCGTTGGTGGCTCGCTGCGGTTGGTAAAGTAGATCAGTGTCGTCGGCGTCCCCCTGAACGCGTCGAGCATTCGCTCAAGGACCGACGACGGGATTATGTCGAAGAGCGGTGTAAGCAAAAGAATACGAGGTTGCGCCAGGATCGCTGCCGCAAATTTCAGCCGCATCACGTCGGAGAGGGCCAGTGGCCACCCCGTTCCCGAAAGTTCACTGTGAACCCCATCCGGCAACCGGCCGATCTGCGGTTCCAATCCAACAAGCTTGATCGCGTCCATCAACGCATTGGCAGATGCATCGGGCGAGGCAAGTTCAAGATAATCGATAATCGTGCTCTCAACGATACTGGGCCGATCCAGCACAATAACGTCGCTGCGCACCCGATATATATCAAGCGCAGATATATCGGCCCCGCCAAGCATGACGAACCCAGTATCAGGCCCACGATGCCGCTTCAGCAAGAGGCCAAGCGTGCGCTGCACATAAGGGTCGCCAGCCGCGATCAGCTTTGTACCGCTCGGCACGGTGAGGTTGAGGACAAGGTCGCCGATCTTGGCATTGGCAAATGCCAGTTCGCCGTTCGTCTGCAGTCTATCGCTGTTCCGGGGCGGCACCTCTTGTGGGATGGCGAAAAACAGATCGAGCTCCTCCAGCGCTGCCACCAGATCGTAGAAAGTGTCGAGATAGGGCCCCAGCTGTGCCGTTCCATAAAAAATACTCGACAAGATAAGCTCAGCCGCCACCAATTGGCCAATCGATAACTGTCTCTCAATAACGAGCCAGCCTCCCAGCGCCAAAAGGCTAGCACTCGCCAGCGCATAGAGCATTAGAAACGCGACCGTCTGACTGAAACTATAGCCAAAGAATTTTATGTCAGCGGCGATATAGCGTGAGGTCAATTCCTCTGACTTGTTGATCGCAAACGAAATATGCCGACCGGATTTGTAAAAACCGTTTGAGCCGCCAACGCTCTCAAGCCAATGCGCCATATGATATTTTGCGTGACTTAACTGCACCGAGTGCGTCATCGCCCC
>JBBQAU010000238.1:0-3511 GCA_038316685.1 Sphingomonadales bacterium | reverse complement strand
TTGTTCAACGCATTGATCGCCCGATGGGTAATCGCGCCTGGCAAAAGTCGGAAGAAGCCGCCACCCGTCGCTATCTTGCGGCCACCGACACTGGCAACCGACACAGGCAGTTCAAGCAGATCGGCGTCAGGCAAAGGGTTGAAAGCAAAATGGGGAGCGTCCGGCCATCCATAATGATCATGTAGCACCGGGGCGACGCTTGATGAGTATTGATATCCAGCCTCGGCGAGGACCGCGTGCGCCCAGGGATTGCGCTTGTCGATGGAGAAGCTCGGCGCGCGGTAGCCGGTAACACCGACGCCCGCCGCATCCTCGATCTCCGCGCGGGCCATGTCGAGATCGGCCCGAAACTCAGCGGGCGTCATCGTAAAGACGCGGGCATGATCCCAACCATGGCTGGCGATTTCGTGGCCTGCCGCAACAATCCGCCGGATCAGCGCGGGGTTGCGCTTTGCCACCCAGCCCAACGTGAAAAATGTCGCCCGAACCTCGCTTTCGGCAAACAGCGCCAGAACGGCATCAGTATTGCGCTCAACACGCGGGACAAGGCTATCCCAGTCCGCACGGTCGATTACTTTTTCAAAGGCACCGACCTGGAACCAGTCTTCAACATCAACTGACAGCGCGTTTTGCATTGTCGTCCCACCGATCAAGCCGCAGCGCCATGCAACACAGAAAGATCAGGGCGCTGGCTATCACTTTCAACCCAATCAATCAGCAGTGTCAGCACACGTCGCAGCGCGCGTTCCTGTTCTTCCATTCGCAGCTCGAGCGCCGCGACCTTGACGAGGAGATCATCGACCGCCGGGCTCTGCGGCTCTGCGAGATCTTCGCTGGCCTGGGGCACGAACGCGACCGGGGCGTCAGCAACGCAGTTCGGCAGGACGCTAACGCTATCGGCTTCGGCCTCGACCTCGACCTCGACCTCAGCTTCGACCTCGACCTCGGCCTCGACCTCGACCTCAGCTTGTGCCAAAACCTCAGTCGCAACGATTGGTGTGGCTTCACCCATGCCCGGTCCGGCCATGAGCGGGGAATCGCCCGCAATATCTGCGATCACCGCCTCAACAACTTGCCGGTCAATCCTGTCGATCTGTTCGATTGCGCCGTAAAGCATCACCCGTCCGGCGAGTTGATTCAAACGTCGTGGTACGCCGTCTGATCCGGCGTAAAGCGCAGCAAACGCATCGTCGGTGAAATCCGGGCGTCCCTGCCAACCAACGACTGACAGCCGGTGCCGCATGTAAGGGGCGACCTCAGCCGCTCCCATCGGTTCGAGATGGTGCATCGCAATGACCCGCTGGCGCAGCTGTTCCAACCGCGCCGAACCCTGAAGCCGTTGCCGAAATTCGGGTTGACCCAGCAGGAAAATCTGGAGCAACGCATGCCCGCCGGCCTGAAAGTTTGATAGCATCCGAAGTTCTTCGAGCGAATCGACCGGCAGTGCCTGCGATTCATCGACAATCAGCAGCGTCCGCCGACCGCTCCGCGCAACCGCGTGCAAACCGCGTTCAATCTGCCCAAGCAGCTGCGCCTTGACGAGCCCATCGGGATTAATCTCAAGCCCCGATGCAACGATCCGTAACAGGTCTTCAGCTTGAATCTGCGTGGAGACGATCTTGATGACATGCAGCTGCTCGCGGTCGATTGTCGCCATCAAATGACCAACAAGCGTGGTCTTGCCGGCACCAATATCACCGGTGACGACGATAAACCCCTCACCCTGGCTCAGCCCATAGCCAAGATAAGCCATCGCCTTGCGGTGCGTCGCGGATTCATACCAGAAACGCGGATCCGGCGTTAGCTGGAATGGCCGGGCAGTGAGGCCATAATGATCGTCGTACATCGTCTCTTTTTCCCAACCGGACCGGATACCCAGCCCCTAGAACTGATAGCGCGCGCCGAGCAGCGCCTGTACTGTCACATTGGTCGGTGCCCGTTCCTGCGCAAAGGTAAAGACACCAACCGATCCGATCGCACTCAAACGACCAAAGCTTCGCGAAAGCGATCCAGTCGCGCCAGCGCCGAATACGGCAGGGGCACCAGCGATGCCGCTTTCAAAATAATTTGCAAAGATGTTCGCATCCACCGAAGTCCGACGATCCAGTGCGCGCGCCAGAAAGGCTTGCACATAATAGCTCTGATCGGTTATACCATTAATAATAGAGCCGCCAATGGGTGCAACGAAACTTCGCCGGGCATAACCGGCACCGACGCCAAACGTCGTAGCACCGCGATTGACCGACAAGACAGCATCAATCCCACGTGACCGGAAGGCTGATGTCGAGATCGATTGCAGCGCGCCATTCAGGCAATCCCCTGCCGCTGCGCCTTCAGCGCCGAACACACAGCCATTGAACTGGCCGCCAAAGGGGCCGCTGTTGGCATTAAAGCTGGTCGGAAGCCCGACAATTCCCGCCTGAAGTTGCCGACCAAATGTCTGAATGCCATCATAGACACCGACTTGCACGGCCACACCATTCGCTGCCTGATAGCTGAGCGAACCTGTGAAGCTGAATGATCCGTAACGCTGGCCGGCGCGGGCCTCGACCATCGTACGCGAATTAGGCCGCCAGATGACACCGGCGTCATAATAAATCCCGTCGAAATTATAGGCGATCCGGCGTGGCGCACCCGGCAAGCTTGTAAAACGTCCCGCAGCGTCAATGATCGGCTGGCCTGCGGCGTTTCGTGCCGGATCACGCTGGCCGACGATGATCTTCTCATAGCCAGCACCGGCGGTCAGCGCGAGCGTTGGTAGCACTGGCCAGATGACATCGGCGCGGGCGAATTTGCCATCATAAACTTGATCGAGCTGGCTGGCGTCTTCCCGCTGCCAGCCAGCACTGACCGTGATCCCAACGGGCAGAATCACGCCGGACTTCAGACTGGCGCTCGCTTGGGCCACCTGAGTCTGCGAGGTATCGAAGACATCAAGCCGCGGCTGCCCGGCTGGAACGCCGGTAAACCCGGGTGACTCCACCTTGGTAAAGCCATAACGATAGCTTGCGTTGATCCCGACCGGCCCAACATTCGTTGCGAGCGTTGGCCCTGCATACACCGAATAAATCTGGCTGATATTATCGACATTGCCATTGAGCACACCTGGTGCTGCGCCACGGATATCGGCACGTGCGCGCGTGGCGATCGCGCCACCCTCAACGCTGAGGCTCGGCGCAATGTGGTAAGACCCGCGCGCAAGTCCGGTATGGACGTCCTGGTCCGTCAGTCCGCGATTCCAGGCGATGCGCCGCTCGTAACGATAGCTGATCTGCGCTTCGGCACGCCTGCTCTGGATCGAGGCATCAATCCCGACCGCAACCGTCGAATAGGTCAGCACATCGCCGTTGTTCAGGTCAGCGGTTAGGATCTGGCCGATCTCGATATAGGGCGTGATCTGCTTCTCGCGCGCAATGGCAGGCGATGTGAGCATCGTGGCGACACCCAACGTCGCGACAACAAGTGTGAGACGGCTCATGCCAACACCTCTTGGTTGTAATAGCTTCCAAAC
>JBBQAU010000237.1:0-3563 GCA_038316685.1 Sphingomonadales bacterium | reverse complement strand
GAACTTTACGGGATAACGACGGAGGCATTGGTCGCATGACATTTCCCATCAAGGCCGTGATTTTCGACTGGGCGGGCACGATGATTGATCATGGCTGCTGCGCGCCCGTGATTGCGTTGCAGCGGGTGTTTTGCGATGCCGGGATTACACTGAGCGAGGCGGAAGCGCGCGCCGATATGGGCAAGGCCAAGCGTGATCACATTCGCGCGATATTGGCGGAACCGTCGATTGCCACTGCCTGGCTTGCAGCGCGTGGCAAGGCCGCTGATGAGGCGGATGTGACTTATCTCCACGACGCGGTCGAGCCGTTGATGCGCGCCGCCGCAAACGACTGTGCAGAACTCATCAATGGGGCAGCAGAGATTGCCGTGCGGCTGCGGGCGCACAACGTCAGGATCGGTTCCTGCACTGGCTATACCCGCGCGATGATGGCCGACATTCTGCCGCGCGCCGCCGCGCAGGGCTATGCGCCCGATAGCGTGATTTGTTCGGGCGAAACCGCCGAGGGCCGCCCTTCCCCGCTGATGGCATGGAAGGCGCTGGTCGAAATGGGGGTGTGGCCCGCGCGTGCCTGTGTGAAAGTCGACGATGCAACCGTCGGGATCGCAGAAGGCCGCCATGCCGGGATGTGGACGGTCGGACTGTCGGCGTCGGGTAATGGCGTCGGGCTGGACAGGGCAGCGCTGGCGGCGCTGGAACCCGCTGATCGTGCGGCGCGGATCGCGCGCGCGGAGGCCGAATTGCGGGACGCCGGGGCTGATTATGTGATTCAATCAGTCGCTGATCTGTGGCCGGTGCTGGAGGCGATTGCCGCGCGGGTTGCGGCGGGTGAGGCGCCGACGGCATCTGTTGGCGCTTAGGGAGGGACGGCGCTAGCCCGGCCCAGAACACCGTCACGCGGGACTTGCCGGTGGGCGGCGCGATTTGGATAAGTCATGACGTTCAAAACCGTCATTGCGATCGCGGCGAGGCAATCCGCCCGCCTTGCGTCACTTCGATGACATTCGCGCGGTAAATTCGATCAGTCTGACAAATTTAATCGACTGGACAAATCACGGTCAAAAGCGGAAATTGATTGGCGATAATAAACGTCACACAGCCGGGGAGGTTCCATGAACGCCGAAACAAAATGTCCAATGGGCAGCAAGATCAGCCGTAACGCGCTCGTCCGCAGCCTCAACAACCAGCTTTGGTGGCCAAACCAGCTCGATCTTTCGATTCTGCGCCAGAACAGCACGCTCAGCAATCCGATGGAGCCGGACTTTGATTATGCCGAGGAGTTCAAGAGCCTCGACCTTCCCGCCGTCAAGGCTGATATTTTTGCGTTGATGACCGATTCGCAGGATTGGTGGCCCGCCGATTACGGCCATTATGGCCCGTTGTTTATCCGCCTGGCGTGGCATAGCGCCGGCACCTATCGCATCAGCGACGGGCGCGGTGGTGCAGGCTTTGGCACGCAGCGTTTTGCCCCGCTCAACAGCTGGCCGGATAACGGCAATCTCGACAAGGCGCGCCTGCTGCTGTGGCCGATCAAGCAAAAATATGGCCGCAAGCTTTCCTGGGGGGATTTGATGATTCTGGCGGGCAATTGCGCGATCGAATCGATGGGCGGCACGACCGCAGGCTTTGCTGGAGGCCGCGCCGATGTGTGGGAGCCGGGCGAGGATATTTACTGGGGCCCCGAAGGCGAGTGGATGGGAGATGAACGCTACACCGGCGACCGTGATCTGGAAGACCCGTTGGGGGCGGTCCAGATGGGCCTGATCTACGTCAATCCCGAAGGCCCCAATGGCAAGGCCGATCCGGTCGCCTCAGGCCGCGACATTCGCGAGACTTTTGCGCGCATGGCAATGAATGATGAGGAAACCGTTGCACTCGTGGCGGGCGGCCATGCCTTTGGTAAGTCGCACGGTGCAGGCGATGTGGCACAGGTTGGCCCCGCCCCTGAGGGCGCTGACATTACCGCGCAAGGCCAGGGCTGGCTCAACAGCATGGGGACAGGGAGCGGCGCGAACACGATCACCAGCGGCATTGAAGGCGCATGGAGCAAGACGCCGACGACGTGGGACAATGACTATCTCGAAAGCCTGTTCGGCTTTGACTGGGAACTGGCGCACAGCCCGGCTGGCGCCCAGCAATGGAAACCGACAAACCCCGAGGCGCAGGGCGTCGTGCCCGACGCGCATGATCCGGCGAAGCGACATTCGCAGATGATGACGACCGCTGACATGGCGTTGCGGATGGACGCGGCCTATGAGCCGATCGCCCGCCATTTCCTCGCCAACCCTGCTGAGCTGACGCATGCCTTTTCCGAGGCCTGGTATAAGCTCACCCACCGCGACATGGGGCCGCCACCGCGCTTCCTGGGGACAGAAGTGCCGACCGAACCGCGCATCTGGCAGGACCCGGTGCCAGCGGTTGACCATGCGCTGATCGATGCGACCGACATTGCCGCACTCAAGGCGACGATTCTGGTGTCCGGCCTGTCGCCTTCGCGGCTGGTGGCGACGGCATGGGCATCGGCATCGACCTTTCGCGGATCGGACAAGCGCGGCGGTTCCAATGGTGCGCGGATCCGGCTCGCGCCGCAAAAGGACTGGGCAGTCAATGAACCTGCCTATCTGGCCGAAGCGCTCGCCAAGCTGGGCGAGGTGCAGACCGCGTTCGACGCAGCGCAAATGGGGGGCAAGAAGGTCTCGATTGCCGATCTGATCGTGCTTGGCGGCTGTGCGGCGGTTGAGGCTGCCGCGAAGAAGGCAGGCCATGACGTGACCGTGCCGTTTACGCCGGGCCGGACCGATGCGACTGAGGCGCATACCGACGCGCATTCGTTCATTCCGCTTGAACCCAAGGTCGATGGCTTCCGCAACTATATCAGCGGAACCAACCGTCTGTCGGCGGAGGAATTGCTGGTTGATCGTGCCCAGCTGCTCACCCTCAACGCGCCCGAAATGACCGCGCTGATCGGCGGCCTGCGCGTGCTGGGGGCCAATGTCGGCGGATCGGCGCACGGCGCGTTTACTGACCGTCCGGGCGCGCTGACCAACGACTTCTTCGTCAATCTGCTGGCAACGAGCATGTCGATGAAATGGGTCGAAGCCGACGAAGCTGGCGTATTCACCGCGCACGACCGCGTGACCGGCGACAAGAAGTGGACCGGCACCCGCGTTGATCTGGTGTTTGGCTCCAACTCACAGCTGCGCGCGCTGGCGGAGGCGTATGCGACCGACGATGCGGGCCCGGCTTTTGTGAAGGCGTTTGTGGCGGCGTGGACCAAGGTGATGAACCTTGACCGGTTTGATGTGGGATGAGTGTGCTTGCAGGCCTGAGTTGCGGTTGCGGGCCTGAGTTGCGCTTGCGAGCCCAAAGCTAATTGGGCCTGAGGAGACAAGAACCGGCCCCTGGCAAATAACGCCGCGGGTCGGTTTTTTTGTCAGGGGGCACAGGTCGATGTTGAAAATCTTGGTCGGAGCGACAGGATTTGAACCTGCGACCCTCACACCCCCAGTGTGATGCGCTACCAGGCTGCGCTACGCCCCGACCGAGGAGGGCGCAGTATGCGC
>JBBQAU010000236.1:0-3574 GCA_038316685.1 Sphingomonadales bacterium | reverse complement strand
GATATCGGCTTGGCTGAACGGCAATGGTTCGCCCGCCGCCACACGGATCATTTGTTCGACGAGATCGATACCCGTAATCGCCTCGGTCACCGGATGTTCGACCTGAAGCCGCGTGTTCATTTCGAGGAAGTAGAAGCCCTCCCCCGTCGCGTCCGTGCCCGACACGATCAGCTCAACCGTGCCCGCCGAATAATAACCCACCGCCCGCGCCAGCGCGACCGCCTGCTCGCCCATGCTTTTGCGCATCTTTGGCGTGACGAACGGCGACGGAGCTTCCTCGACGACCTTTTGGTGGCGGCGCTGGATGCTGCATTCGCGTTCGTTGAGGTAGAGGATGTTGCCCTGTTGATCGCCGAGTATCTGGATTTCGATGTGGCGAGGGCTTTCGATGAATTTTTCGATAAACACGCGGTCATCGCCAAACGACGCCAGCCCCTCGCGCTTGGTCGCCTCAAAGCCCTCGCGCACGTCCTGTTCGCTATACGCCAGCCGCATCCCCTTGCCGCCGCCGCCCGCCGATGCCTTCATCATCACCGGATAGCCAATGTCGCTGGCGATCTTCACCGCCTCATCGGTATCGGCGATCTCCCCCAGATAACCGGGGACGACGTTGACCCCTGCGGCCTTGGCGAGCTTCTTCGATTGGATCTTGTCGCCCATCGCCGCAATCGCGCCGGGGGGCGGCCCGACAAAGGCGATGCCCGCGTCTGCACAGGCGCGCGCGAAGCTTTCGCGTTCGGACAGGAAGCCATAGCCGGGATGAATACAATCCGCGCCCGTCGCCTTGGCTGCGGCAAGGATCAGGTCAGCCTTCAGGTAGGATTCAGCCGCAGGCGGCGGCCCAAGCCGGATCGCCTCATCCGCCATCAAGACATGCGGGGACCGCGCATCAGCATCCGAATACACCGCAACGGTGGCGAGGCCCATGCGCTTTGCTGTGCGGAACACGCGGCAGGCGATTTCACCGCGATTGGCGACGAGGATTTTTTTGAGCACGCTAGCTGTCCTTAAATGCTTCTGCCAGCAACCGGGGTCCAGTTTGCGGGTTTGAAATCAAGTCGTCGCGATAACCGGGACATGTGCTGTCGAGGCAAGTGCAGAATATTTCATCAGCGTTATTCACCCGGTCGTGATGATAGCCGATGGGGTGACCGCAGTTTTCGCAATCGCCGATCACACCGGGATATCCACGTCACCCCGGACCTGTTCCGCAGCCCACCGTGTCAAAAACAATGGCGTCGCGAACGGAAAACGAGACCCCGGAACACGTCCGGGGTGACGGATTAATTGAAGCGACACCTTCACGCCCTCGCCGCCGGTGCACCGCGCAGCAGGCCCTCAGTGCTCAAATCCTCGTCCACTTCCGGCCAGTGAATCCCATACTTGCTGCCGCATTTTCCCCAATTCGCGCGCGCGCCCACGCTCGCATGAAGCAAGCGTGGATACCAGGCGAGCGGCGCGGAGATTGTCCGTCCGTCCATCAAATCAACGATCAGGCTGGCGTCATCGAACCGCACATCAAGCACGCGCTCATCGGCGACTTTAGCTGAAATGTTCATCCCAAGCCTCCTGAAACCGCACCTGATGTTGCTCGACCAACGTTACAATGCCACCAATCTCATGCGCGCGAAAGCCAAGGCTCTTGGCGACTTCCAGCATATCGAGCCAGACCTTCATCGTCGCATCGCCGCATCGTTGCATCGCCGCGATCAATGTGAATATGCGGCGATCCGTTGGGTTCGTGGCTGTTGAAATAGAACCGAAAAGCGCCGATCCGAAATATTGTTGGCATATCACGCCGCCACCGCCGACGTCTGCTCCTCGCATATTATCACGCCCGCTTCGCCTCTTCCTCAACGAACCGCCGCAGCGCTGCATTGATCTGCGTCTGATACCCGCGCGATCCTTCGGCATTCGTCTTGAACCAGTGCAGCACATCGGCATCGAGCCGCAATGTCACCTGCTGCTTGACCGGGCGAAAGAACTTGCCGCGTACCGCGTTCGACCAATCGAGCATCTCGGGAATGTCGGACAAGTCGATATCCTCGTCGCGCATTGCATCGAGTGCATCGAGGTTGGCCTGAATTTCGGGCGTGATGCCTTTAGAAACGTAACCCTTCATAATATCTCCTTTCCGTCGGCGTCGCTTTGCGGGCGCTGATCATCCGTCCTGAGCCACCGGATTCGATCACGCTATGCACCACGAACAATATCGTCTCGCCCACCATCCCAATCGTGCGCCACCGTTCGTCATCGACATGCGGGTCGGGCTTGCTGATCCGGTATTCATCTACAAACACCAGCGCAGCAGTCTCGAACAGCACGCCATGCTTCGTAAAGTTGGCACGCGCCTTCTGATCGTCCCAAGTCCACTCCATAAATGTAACTACAAATTCGTCGCTACGTCAACGGCAATCTGCATCGGCTCTGCTCCCGTCATTGGCCGCAGCCCAAGCTTTGCGAACATCGCACCGTCCGCGCTATCGCCGCGATTGCCCGTGGTGAGCAACTTGTCACCGGTGAAGATCGAGTTCGCGCCCGCCATGAAGCACAACGCCTGCGTCGCCTCGCTCATGCTCTCACGTCCCGCCGAGAGGCGCACCATGCTGAGCGGCATGGTGATGCGCGCGACGGCGACGGTGCGGACAAATTCGATATCGTCGATCTTGGCCAGCGGCGTGTCGGCGAGCATATCGCCCAATACGGTGCCCTTTACCGGCACCAGCGCGTTGACCGGCACGCTCTCGGGATGACGCGGCAGGGTGGCGAGTGCGTGGACGAAGCCAACCCGGTCGCTGCGCGTCTCGCCCATGCCGACAATGCCGCCGCAACACACGTTGATGCCCGCCGCGCGGACATTTTCCAGCGTGTCGAGCCGGTCCTCGAAGGTCCGCGTGGTGATGACGTTGCCGTAATTTTCTGGCGATGTGTCGATATTGTGATTATAGTAATCGAGCCCCGCATGCGCCAATTGCTGTGCCTGATGCGGCGCCAGCATGCCCAGCGTCATGCACGTTTCCAGCCCCATCGCCTTGACGCCTTCGACCATCGCGACCACCGCGCCCATATCGCGATCCTTGGGGTTGCGCCACGCGGCACCCATGCAGAAACGCTGCGATCCGCTCGCCTTGGCCTCGGCAGCGGCGGCGAGCACCGCCTCGACCTCCATCAGCTTGTCCGCCTTCAAGCCGCTGTCGGCAGATGTCGACTGCGAGCAATAGCCACAATCCTCAGGGCAACCGCCCGTCTTGATCGACAACAACGTGCAAAGCTGCACCTCGCCCGCCGTATGATGCGCGCGGTGAACGGTTTGCGCCCGGAACATCAGCTCATCGAATGGCAGGTCAAACAGCGCGGCGATTTCGGCACGCGTCCAGGTGGTGCGTAGCTCCGCTGCCACTGGGGAGGCCGGGGTCATCGTCTCACTCATTCGGCAGCCTCCTCAATCGGGGGCAGATTATGCCCCAGCAGTTTCAACACTTCAGCCGCCGCATTCACCAGGTTCGTACCAGGACCAAAGATCGCCTGCACGCCAGCCGCGCGCAAAAAATCATAATCCTGCGCGGGGATAACG
>JBBQAU010000235.1:0-3634 GCA_038316685.1 Sphingomonadales bacterium | reverse complement strand
CCCGCCAGCGCGGACAAGCCTATGGCAAGGAACCGGTCGTGGCGGTCGAAGGAATTCATCGGCGCGGTGTAGGACGTTGGGTGGATGACGACCACCCCCACCTTTTTCGTCACCCCGGCCTTGTGCCCAGGCGACAAGGCCAGGTTCAGGCTGCGCCTTCCCCCTTTCCCCGCCTCTCCTGATCGGCTATGTAGTTTCATCTGATACCACTTTCTGCCTTGGAGACGCCTGCCATGACGACCACGTATGAAAACCCGATCGGCCTGGACGGTTTCGAATTCGTCGAGTTCTGCGCGCCCACCAGAGGCATTATCGAACCCGCCTTCACCGCGATGGGTTTTACCCGCGTCGCACATCATCGCTCAAAGGATGTTGATTTGTGGCGGCAGGGCGCGATCAACCTGATTGTCAATTACCAGCCGCGCAGCCACGCCGCCTATTTCGCTGCGGAGCATGGCCCTTCGGCGTGCGGCATGGCGTTTCGGGTCAAGGATGCCGCAAAAGCCTATGAAGCCGCGATCAAGCGCGGTGCGGAGCCGGTTGAGACGCAAACCGGGATCATGGAACTGCGCATCCCCGCGATCCGCGGCATTGGCGGCGCGCTGATTTATCTGGTTGATCGCTATGATGATCAGCTGTCGATTTACGATATTGATTTCGTCGCGCTGGACGGCGTTGATCAGCACCCGGTGGGGGCGGGTTTCAACATCATCGATCATTTGACGCACAATGTTTATGGTGGCCGGATGGCGCATTGGGCGGGGTTCTACGAGCGTATCTTCAACTTCCGCGAAATCCGCTTTTTCGACATCAAGGGCGAATATTCTGGCCTGACATCAAAAGCGATGACCGCACCTGACGGCAAAATACGCATCCCGCTAAACGAGGAAGGCAAGGCCGGCGGTGGCCAGATCGAGGAATATCTGCGCGCTTACAATGGCGAGGGGATTCAGCATATCGCGCTGATCTGCGATGATCTGATAACCTGCATCGATCGGCTAAAGGCGAACGGCATACCATTGATGACCGCGCCGCCCGCAACCTATTACGCGATGCTTGACGAGCGCCTGCCGGGGCATGGTGAACCTGCAGCCGAGCTGCAAGCACGCGGCATATTGCTCGACGGATCGACCGAGGACGGTGAGCCACGTTTGCTCCTTCAAATCTTTGCCCAGCCGCAAATTGGCCCGCTCTTCTTTGAATTCATCCAGCGCAAAAAAGATGAAGGCTTTGGCGAGGGCAATTTCACCGCGCTGTTTAAATCGATTGAGCGTGACCAGATGGAACGCGGTGTGCTTGCGTCGGAAGCCACAGCGTGAGCCACCCCTTCGCCCTAGCCCGCATCCACCACGTCGCCTATCGCTGCCGCGACGCCAAGCAGACGGTGGACTTTTACGAACGCGTGCTGGGAATGCGCTACACCAATGCGTTCGCTGAGGATCATGTGCCCTCCACCGGCGCCTATGATCCCTATATGCATGTGTTCCTCGATTGCGGCGGCGGCAATGTGCTGGCGTTCTTTGAACTGCCAAACCAGCCCGAGATGGGCAAAGACCCAAACACCCCCGTCTGGGTGCAACATCTGGCGTTTGAAGTCGCCGATATGGCAACGCTCCATGCGGCCAAGGCGCATATCGAGGCGCAGGGTGTGGATGTGCTCGGGCCGACCTTTCATGGCATTTTCCGCTCGATCTATTTCTTCGATCCCAACGGCCACCGGCTCGAACTCGCCTGCAACATCGGCACGCCCGATCAATATGCCGAACTGGAACGCGTCGCCCCGATGATGCTTGAAGAATGGAGCCGGACGAAAAAGGCACCGCAGCACGCCGCCTGGCTGCATGTCGAGGCGACCGAGTAACCGCTGAAAATAAGTGCAGCGCGCCTATCGGTTCCGCTCGCACTCGCACGTCTCCCCCAAACGATCTCATTTTGGGGATCAGTTGGGATACAGACGATGCAGTATCTGCTGACAATTTATAACGATAAAGCCGTTTATGATGAGGGCACGGGTGCGGCGATGGGCGCGATCATCGAAAAGCATATGGCGTTTGGTTGTGAGATTGGCAGCGCCATTCTGAACGAAGCAGGGCTTCAGCCGCTCGCCACCCGGCGATCCACGCAGAGGCCCGCGCCGCGCTGACGCTGCGACTGATTTGCGGCTTGTCGACCAAAGAAATTGCGCGCGCCTTCCTGATCAATGAGCCAACGCGCTGGCCGAACATCCTGACGATCGATGACGCGCTGCTGACCATTCGGGATGATGCGCTAGCCCGGCTCAATCGGGCAGTGGCGCTTGCCGAGGTCAAGGGGCAGGAGGCAGCGCTTGAGGAGGTTGATGCGCCTGATCTGCCGGGTCTTGCGAGCTTCCTGCCTTCCCATGCGGTTCGGCCTGCGTTGCTTTCCCGGCTTGGCCTGCCCCACGCCGCACGGGCTGCATATGATGCCGCGCTGGTGCTCGGGCCGGGCGAGGCAGAGCGACGCTGGTTGGAGATGCGGCGGGCGCAGGTTTAGCTCGGACTGACGCCGATTACTTCAACTGCCGTTTCACAGTCGTCATCGTCGCCTTGCCGTAAGGCGGCTTGAGGCCAGCGAGCTTGGCGACATCGATCTTAGGTTGTTTGTACACCGCCTTGGCGTGGCTGAAGGTTTTGAAACCGTCCGCCCCGTGATAGCTGCCCATGCCGGATGGACCTACGCCGCCAAAAGGCAAATCCTCCATGCTGACATGAAAGACGACGTCGTTGATGGTCACGCCGCCCGAAATCGTCCGGTCAAGCACGCGCGTCCGCTCCGCTTCGTCGGTGCCAAAATAATAGAGCGCCAGTGGGCGATCCTTGGCGTTGACGAGCGCGATCGCATCATCAATCGCATCATAACGGCGGATCGGCAGGATCGGGCCGAAGATTTCTTCCTGCATGATTGTCATGTCGTCGGTCACATCGGTCACGATATGCAGCGGCATCTTGCGCGCGTTAGAGGCGCTGAAGTCTTCGTTTGCGGGGTTGACTGTCTCAACCGTTGCCCCCTTCGCGCGCGCATCATCAAGCCAATCGGTTAACCGCTGAAAATGGCGGTCATTGATGATCGCTGTATAATCCGGGTTCGCCAGCACGGTGGGATACATGGCGCTCGCGGCGGCCTTCAGCCCATCAACTACGGCGCGTTCCTGATCCTGGCGGACGATCATGTAATCGGGCGCGAGGCAGATTTGCCCCGCGTTAAGCATCTTGCCGAGCGCGACGCGTTCCGTCGTCTGCGCAATATCGGCGGTCTTGCCAACGATCACGGGGGATTTGCCGCCAAGTTCCAGCGTGACGGGGGTCAGGTTATCGGCGGCGGCATGCAGGATGTGCTTGCCGATGCTCGTTGCCCCGGTGAAGAGCAGGTGATCGAACGGCAGGCCGGCAAAGGCCTTGCCGACGTCCGGCCCGCCCGAGACAAACGCGAGTTCCTCGACCGCGAAATATTTGGGGCCAAGTTCCTCGAACAGTGCAGCAGTAACGGCGGTAAATTCGGATGTCTTGACCATCGCGCGATTACCCGCCGCAAACACCCCCGCAAGCGGTGCCATCACCAACTGGACCGGAAAATTCCAGGGCGCGATCACGCCAATCACACCCTTGGGCTGATA
>JBBQAU010000234.1:0-3650 GCA_038316685.1 Sphingomonadales bacterium | reverse complement strand
ATCGCACCGCCGCCAGCCTTTTAAAAAAGGGTTGGTTCCCAGGCGTATCGGGCGGACCAAGGGCGGTCTGAACTCTAAACTTCACGCCGTCTGCGATGGTGATGGGCGACCGCTGATCCTCCTGCTCAGCGAAGGACAAATGAGCGATTACAAGGGCGCGGCGCTCATGATCGATGCCTTCCCCAAAGCCAAGGCTTTGCTCGGCGATAAGGGCTATGACGCCGACTGGTTCCGCGCCGCTCTGGCGGCACGCAAAATCACCGCCTGCATCCCCTCAAAGGCTAACCGCAAGGTCGTGATCCCCCACGACACGGTGCTCTATCGCCAGCGCCACAAAATTGAGAATATGTTCGGCAAAATCAAAGACTGGCGCCGCATCCACACCCGCTACGATCGCTGCGCACATACCTTCATGTCCGCCATCTGCATCGCCTCAACCGTCATCTTCTGGCTGTGATCAATGAGGCCTGAGCCTAGCTGGCTTCACCGCCATGACCGGCGGCGGTGCCACAAGCTCGCTGTGCGCGTCTGCCGCAGTCTGAACCGATTTAGAGCTAAATCGTATCCCGATAACGCTGGTCAGAGTTGGCGATTGATCGGCCGCAGTCGCACCCAGGTGCACTGAACCCGCCGTGTAAACCTCGTCGACCTTATTATCGAAGATTATTTGGCGCCATAGTTCGCGATCGATCTTGCTGTCGCGCACCTCAGCGCGCTGCCCGCCGCTTTTTTCTTTTGATCAAGCGGGCGTAGCCCCTGACCGTGCCAGCCATCGCCGAATCCACCAGCATGCGCTGGGTGTCGGCCCCAATTTCGGAGGCATCCAGCAGTCGCAGAGCGGACTTTGGGGATATTGGTCGAAAGGCGCTCACGTGTTTCCCCTCAGCTGTATTGCCCTTGGGAAAGCACCTGCCAATGAACCATCAATATCTGCTTGACTGCCCATTTAACGCTTCGGCATTGATTACTGTGGATCACCGGTAAACAAAGCGGAGTGTGGGAAAAACCGTGGGACGCGTTCGGATTTTTCTCAGAATTTTATCGACAAATCCAACGCAATCACCTGTCAGAAATGGTGGAGCCGTGGGGGATCGAACCCCAGACCTCTGCAATGCCATCGCAGCGCTCTCCCAGCTGAGCTACGGCCCCATCTCCGGGTAGGAGGCGCCGCCATTATCCGGGCGACGCCTCAATTGCAAGCGAACGCTTGACGGTTAGCGCTCTTCTTCGTCGTTGGATGTCTCAACGCCGAGATCATCGTCCCCGCCGAGATCGACCTCATCGTCGGGTGAAGGTTCTTCGTCGTCAGCCGCAATGTCCAGATCCTCGTCATCCCCCGCCAGATCATCATCGTCCTTCTTGGGTGTCAGTGTCTTGGGCGCATCAAACGGCAGGGGCTGCTTCGATTTCAGAATCGGCTCAGGCTCCCATACCTGCCCACATTCGATGCAGGTGACAGGATCGTCCTTGCCGAGATCATAAAAACGCGTTGCACATTTCGGACACGTTCGCTTCGTGCCCCATTCTGGCTTCACCATAAGGTGCCTCGTGCCTTTCAAAGAGATGGGAATTTGCGGTCTCAAACCACAATCTGGAGCGCGCCTTGCCATAGCGCAAGGGCGCTGTCAAAGCCGCGTGTCATGACGCATCCCGTTCCATCGCCCCGCCAATTCCTTGCTGGCGGTCCGCTGACGGGCGAGATGCTCGTTCCCGGTGACAAGTCAATCAGCCACCGAGCCTTGATGTTTGCAGCGCTCGCGGTGGGGCACAGCCGGATCGCCGGACTGCTGGAGGGCGAGGATGTGTTGGCAACCGCAGCCGCGCTCAGGGCAATGGGCGCAACGATTGAGCGCGACGCCGCCGGTATCTGGCATGTCGATGGGGTTGGCGTCGGCGGGCTACTCCAACCCACCCAAGCACTCGACATGGGCAATTCCGGCACTTCGACAAGGCTGCTGATGGGGCTTGTGGCGAGCCATCCGATCACCGTCACTTTTGTTGGCGACGCCTCGCTTTCCGCCCGACCGATGGGGCGCGTGATCGATCCGTTGTCGGCAATGGGGGCGGACATCACCGCAAGTCCGGGCGGAAAATTGCCGCTGATGGTGCGCGGCATCTGCCCGGCAGTGCCGATCACCTACACGCTTCCGGTTGCATCGGCGCAGGTGAAGTCAGCGGTGCTGATGGCCGGGCTCAACACGCCGGGCACGACGCGTGTTGTCGAGCCCGTTGCGACGCGCGATCATAGCGAGCGGATGCTACGCGGGTTTGGTGCCGCAGTGACGGTTGAGGAAACCAACCTGGGCCGCGTCATCTCCATCTCCGGCGAAGCAGAACTCCAGCCGCAGGAGATCACCGTTCCCGGGGATCCATCGTCCGCAGCGTTCTTCATTGTTGCTGCCACGATCATTGCGGGATCAGACATTGTGATCGGCAATGTCGGCCTCAACCAGACCCGCACCGGGCTGTTGCAGGCACTGCGGATGATGGGTGCTGATATCAGCGAGCAGAACCC
Source organism: Sphingomonadales bacterium (assembly GCA_038316685.1). Lineage (GTDB taxonomy): Bacteria > Pseudomonadota > Alphaproteobacteria > Sphingomonadales > Sphingomonadaceae > Sphingomonas. The sequence continues at coordinate 1,135 of JBBQAU010000234.1, read as the reverse complement.
CCGGACGATTGGAGGCGAACCCGTAGCCGATCTGCGCGTTCGCCACGCCACTCTGCGCGCAATCGAGGTCCCCGCCTCTCTCGCCCCAAGCATGATCGACGAATATCCGATCCTCTTCGTCGCCGCCGCGATGGCGCAAGGTCGCACCGTCGCCCGTGGTGCGCACGAACTCCGTGTCAAGGAATCCGATCGGATTGCCGCTATGGCTGCGGCGTTGTCCGCGATTGGCGTCACGCTTGAGGAACATGAGGATGGCCTGGCCATCACCGGCTCGGGCGGCGCGATGCTGCACGGCGGCGCGACCATCGCCTCGCGACTCGATCACCGGATCGCAATGAGCATGGCGATTGCGGGGCGGGTCTGCACCGATCCAGTTATCGTCGATAATGTCGCCCCAGTGGCAACGAGTTTCCCCGGCTTCTTCGAAACGCTTGACGCGCTTGGCAAGCAAGGCATGAGATGAAGCAATGATCATCGCTGTCGACGGACCCGCTGCATCGGGCAAGGGAACCATAGCCCGTGCCCTCGCCAAACATTATGGCCTTCCCCATCTCGACACCGGGCTGCTGTATCGCGCCGTCGCGTTGAATGTGCTGCGTCATGAGCTGGATCCAGCGATTGAGGCAGACTGTATGGCTGCCAGCGACTTCGACGACGCCATGCTGAACGCCGCAGAGTTGCGCGACGATGAGATTGGCCAAACCGCCTCAATTGTTTCGGCGCATCCGCTCGTGCGGGCGGCGCTTCTGCAACGCCAACGTCGCTTTGCCAATCAGCCTGGCGGGGCCGTGCTTGACGGGCGAGATATCGCCACTGTCGTCGCGCCCCATGCCGACGCAAAATTGTTCGTCCAGGCGACCCCCAATGTTCGTGCCAAGCGTCGCCATAATGAATTGCGTGCCCAAGGATCGGGCGTAAGCCTGGACAAGGTGCTGGCCGATATCCGGGTGCGGGATCAGCGCGACACCCATCGTGCAGCCGCACCGCTCACCCTCACGAACGATGCCGCGTTGCTGGACACCAGCTTTTTATCAATCGACAGCGCAATTCAGCGAGCAATTGCACTCGTTGAATATTGCATCGCGAATGCGCCTGCCTAGGGACCGCTTGCCCTTGACCCGGCGTCAACTACTAC
>JBBQAU010000233.1:0-3653 GCA_038316685.1 Sphingomonadales bacterium | reverse complement strand
CCGACCGACAAGCTACCCGACAGCGACGAAATGCGCCCCGCCAGATAAGGCCCCATTGCAAGGCCGAGCAGGGTAGTGCCAAGCAGGAAGGTGGCAGTCGCTGTCCCGCGCATGCGAGGCATGACGAGATCCTGTGTCGTTGCTGCTGCTGCGCCCAGCGCGCAACTGGCGAAAAGCTGGGCTGGAAAGAGCATCGCGTAAAACAGGTTGATGTTGGCCGTCGAGAAGGCCGTAGCAATGAAGATGGGCGGCACGGTCGCCCCAAAAATCACCACCAACAGCCTGCCCGCCGGATTTTTCTTGCGAAGCCGATCGGCAATCAGCCCACCAATTGTGATTCCGAGAAACCCTGACATTGCCCCCATGCCGCCGATGGTAAAGCCCGCACTGGCCGGGGAGGCGCCAAGGATTCGGATGGCATAAGGCGCTGCCCAGAACGACACAGTGTAGCTGAGAAACGAATTCAGGCCATAGGCGAGCAATACGCATAGAAACGCGGGATTGGCGACAATCAACGCAAAGGTTGGCGCGTCGCGACGCTTCAGCGTGCTCGCCCATGAAAAGACAGCGTAAAAACCAATGCCAACCGCTACCCATTGCGGCCAGGGTTCTCCGTTGATGACCAGGCCAGCTACGATGCAAACAACAAGCGCCAGACCGGCCAAATTGAGCATCAGCGCGCGGGTGCCGAATTGTGCTGCGCTGATCAACGTTAGCGGCGGGACAATGGTGAGTAGCTCTGCAAAGAAGGATTTAAAGGGTGCCGGATGCGGCGGTGGCGGGGCCGCGCCTTCTGATTGTCCACGGCTGGGCTCACGCAGCGTCGATATCAGGAGAGCGAGCAGCAGGCCGGGCAACCCCACAATCATGAAGGCGGCCTGCCAGCCGACCAACCCCAGCGGACCGCCACCGGGATAGGTTTCATTCCAGCTCTTGACGATCAGGCCACCAATCCCGAGTGAAAGGCCGCCACCGACATACAACCCCGCCGAATAGATCGACAGCGCGGTTGCCCGCAGGCTTTTGGGGAACCAGTCCGAAATCAGCGAATAGGCCGATGGCCCCGCCGTCGCCTCGCCAATGCCAACGCCAATTCGGGCACCTGTCAACATCATGCCCGAGCGTGAAAACCCGGAAACGACCGTCATGGCTGACCAGAGCGTAAGACCGACGGTCAGCAGGCGGACCCGGTGCCAGTTGTCGGCAAGACGCCCAAGCGGTATTCCAAACAGCGCGTAAAACACCCCAAATGCGGTGCCATACAGAAAGCCCAAATCCTCATCGCGCAGGTTCAGATCGCGCTTGATATCCTCAGCGAGGATCGAGATGATTTGCCGATCAACAAAATTCAGGATGTAAACGAGGAACAAAAGGGCAAGGACATACCACGCATAGGCCGGTGTCTCGGGTTCTGCTGCCGAATGCGCTTGCTCCATTCCAATTCCCTTTTGGTTTCTTGCCATCGGGCTAGCAAGCGATGCTGGATCAAGGAAGCAAATTCATCGAGCGTCGCGCGGGTTCCATCGGCGCATCTCGCACCTAACCCAGCGGCCAGCGATTGATCGTTTCATACGTCGCGCGCGCATTGCTCAAATGGCTTTCAAAAAGCGTCAAATGCCTCATTGTGAACGTGTTGCTCGTCAGCGCCGCGTGCCGGGCGAGAAATTGGTCGATCTCCGGGGCCATGCCCATATTCCGCGCAAAGCGCGCAAGCGTGATATGCGGCAGATAGGCGCGGCTTTCAGAGGCCAAACCGAGCCGGACCAGTGCATGATCGACCTTTTGGTGGAGCACCGTGAGCGAGGCGGTGGGTGTCAGCCCTGCCCATAACGTGTTGGTCACCGCTTTGCTTTCGAACCGGCCCGTGCCGGCCAGCCGGACGTCAATCGCGGGGTAATGCACCCCTCCTAGCATCACCGCGATGTCTTCTGCCATCCGTCGATCAACCTCGCCGATATAGCGCACCGTCACGTGTAACTGGTCCTCCTCCTGCCAGCGGGCACCCGGCACCCCGATCATCAACCCGCGCAAGGAAGCACGGATGGCGGGCGGCGGACGAAGACCAATGAACAGGCGGTGCATGATCAGATGATGATAGGCAATTCGGGACAGCTCGACCAACCGGTTTCGCTTGAAAAATACGCGGCGAACGCCGATATTCACTTTAACCGGTATGTTGCCGGGTAAAGGAGCTTATTCAACATGGCTAACTGGTCTGATCCCCGGCCGAACGCTGCAACCCTTGCAGCTGGTGCCAGCGTCCGCGGCAGCGCGTACGACGCGGGACTGCGATCCTATATGCTTTCGGTCTACAACTACATGACCTCAGCAATTTTGCTCACGGGTATTGTCGCGCTTGGCTTTGCAGCCAGTGGTGCGGCGGCGCAGGTTTTTGTCGGCGGCGGTGTGCTGAAATGGATTATCACACTGGCCCCGCTCGGCTTCGTCTTCGGGATGAGCTTCCTGCAGGGACGCATGTCGATGCCAACGCTTCAGGGCATGTTCTGGGGATTCGCGATTTCGATGGGGTTGTCGCTTTCGACCATCTTCCTCGTTTATAGCGATGTGGCAATCGCCCAGGCATTCTTCGCGACGGCGGCAGGTTTTGCTGGTCTCAGCCTGTGGGGCTATACCACAAAGAAGGATTTGTCGGCATTCGGCACGTTCCTGATCATGGGTGTTGTCGGCCTGATTGTTGCCAGCGTGATTAACCTGTTTATGCAGTCTGGCCCGCTCGCGCTGTTGATCAGCATTGTCGGTTTGCTGCTTTTCGCAGGCCTCACCGCCTACGACACGCAGCGCACGAAGAGCATGTATGCAGCCGTTGCGGGAACCGAAAATGAAGGCCGCACGGTCATCATGTCCGCGCTGACGCTATATCTCGATTTCATCAATATGTTCCTGTTCATATTACGTTTGTTCGGCAGCAGCCGGAACTAGGATATGCGATAGTTCGTTCCAATCGGCCCGGCGGGGAAACTCGTCGGGCTTTTTGTTTGCCGCTCCTCCCTCGCGGGATTCGCCATGCGCCTCTCGATTGACGTGATGCTTGATTATTGGGTTGAGGAAGCAGCGGACATCCTGTTGCAGGTCGAAGTTGCTGCGCAACATGATCAACGGCTGATCGAACAGAATCTGACGGTTTGGACGGATGCGCCGCTGCGCGCGGTGCCGGGTGAAATGGGCGTTGGCCAGCGGTGCCTGACCCGCGGCAGCGGCACTTTCCGTGCAGAGTACAAGGCCGTCGTGGCTATTGAGCGGGCAGGGTTTGACTTGGTGGAGCTAAGGGCGACCCCGGTCCGAATGTTGCCGGGGGAGGTAATCAGCTATCTCCTCGCGAGCCGCTATTGCGAGGCTGACCGGTTTGAAGGCTTTGTCCGCGACCAATTTCCCGGGCTTGATGGGGGTAAATTTGTCGCCGCTGCGCGGGACTGGATTGTTAAGAATATCGGCTATCAGGCTGGCACCAGCAGCGGCGTTACGACCGCTATGATGACCTTTGCCGAACGGCGCGGTGTGTGTCGCGACTATGCGCATTTGCTCTGCACCCTCGCGCGGGCGGGCGGCATTCCGGCGCGGTGTGTCTCTGCCTATGCGCCCAATATCACGCCACAGGATTTCCATGCGGTCTGCGAGGTCTGGCTTGAGGGCGG
>JBBQAU010000232.1:0-3653 GCA_038316685.1 Sphingomonadales bacterium | reverse complement strand
GAATTTAGTGCGCCCTTAGGCGTCGTTTTTAACGATGGCGCGTGCTATGGAACGTCAAGATGAATCAGTCCATCCCACATTATTTCGCTATTGCCATTGAACCCGCTGACATTGATTTCATGGGACACGTGAATAATGCCAGCTATCTCAAGTGGGTGCAGGCAGCTGTTGTTAGCCACTGGGAGCAATTTGCGCCTGCGGAGGCGATTGCAGCACATTTGTGGGTCGCACTGAAACACGAGATTACCTATCGCAAGCCCGCCTTTCTGGCGGACGATGTCGTGGCCACTGTGCTGCTGGAAAAGGTGCATGGCGCGCGGGCCTTTTATCAAACGATCATCAAGCGTGGCGAGGAAGTGCTGGCGGAGGTCCAGTCCAGCTGGTGCTGCATCGATGCCGACACGCATCGACCAGCGCGGCTGACGCCTAATATCATTAGCCGATTCTTTTCCTCACCGGCGGATTGAGCGCTGAAAAGTGGCGCTAGGCCTTATCGCGCGGCATCGTTGATGGCGTTATCGCTATTCGCGATATCTTCCGGAATCACATTATAGATCATGTCGTCGGCCATCGCATCGGTTTGATTTTTTGTCTCACGCTCCATCGCGTCTGCCTTGGCGGCCATGTTGCGATCAAACTCGCTGTCTGGAACGGTAACGACTGCGTCGGGCGTTTTAGAACAACCCGTGATGCCAAGCAGACCCAGGCACCCCATCCAAACCAGAAGTTTGCGCATATTATTTCCCCGTCGTGGGTGGAATTTTGGCTATTTCTTCCGGGGCATTGGCCACCACCGCTAACATCGCCGTCCACGCCGCGACATTCTGCCGGAGCTGTTCTGGGTCTACCCGCTCCAGCGTGTCCTCTGGCGTATGGTGATAATCGAAATAGCGGGTGCCGGATTGGTTCAGGTTGATCGCGGCGACGCCATCCTTGACCAGCAACGCAATGTCCGCGCCATCGCCGCCGGTGGCTGTGCCACGCACGATGCCAAGTGGGGCGAGCGCTGCGGCAACTCTGTCACCGACTGGCTTGGCGGGATCAGGCAGGCGGAACTCCACCCGCCAGACGCGGTCAGCGCCAAAATCTGATTCTGCGACCAATACATGATGATCGTTCTTGTGCGCGGAAAAATAGGCAGCAGCGCCGCTACCGCCGGTCTCCTCATCGCCAAACCAGACGACACGGATTGTTCTGCGCGGTGCCGGGCCATCTAGCAGGCGCTTTGCTGCGGCTGCGGTGATGGCGATCCCTGCGCCATCATCAAGCGCGCCGGTGCCCAAATCCCAGCTATCGAGATGGCCACCGACGAGTATGATCCCAGCTGAAGGATCACTGCCCGGCACTTCAGCGATGACGTTGCCGGTTTCCTGCATACCGATGCGCTTTGGAGTCAGCACGAGCTTGATCATGATGGGCTTCCCGCGCCTGACCATGCGTTCGAGATTGTCAGCGTCTGATACCGAAAGGGCTGCCGCCGGAATGGGGGTGACGCCCTTGGCAAAGTTGGTCTGCCCGGCGTGCGGGCCGCGCCCATGATCACTACCGATCGAGCGGATGATGATGGCAGCGGCACCCTTCATCGCAGCGATATTGGGACCGACAAAACGAGCCGAGCCAAAGGCGCCGTAGCTGGAACCATCTTGCGTCGCCACCATCGCGTTGGTGACAAAGGCAATCTTGCCGGTCAGGCTGCCAACTGGCGCGGCAAGCAGTGCATTGAAGTTGGCAAAATATACGATCTCTGCGGTCAAACCGTCGGGCGGTGTTGCGCCAGATCCGCCAAGTGCGGTCAGCCGCAGTGGTTGCGGGAAGGGACTGATTACCTCACCAGTTTCTTTGCCGCGCTGCCAGGTGTCCATCTGTGTGGTTTCAATATGAACATTCTTGAAGCCAAGCGCCGTCAGTTTTGCAACCGCCCACGCCCGCGCCCGCGCTTCTGCCGGGGAGCCACCTGGCCGCGGACCTACCTCGGTCGTCAGCCCTTCGATAATGTCATAGGCAACATCATCCTTTAACGCAGAATCGCGCAACCGCGCGACATCGGCAGCAACGGCGGGTTGCCCCGGCGGGACTGGACGGCCCTGCCCAAAGGCGGGGGTGGCAAGGGCGGTGGCAAGCAGCGCGGCGAGCAGAGTTGTTTTTGTCATCACGATCAGGGTTAGCGGGCGTCTGGAGGTTTGCCAATCACCCCTGCGCCCGCTAGATGCCCGCGAGCAATTTCCTGCATTCAAACGACGGAGCGCGCCGACCATGGCCGTACAATATAGCTATGTGATGAAAGGCCTGACCAAGACCTTTCCCGGTGCTGCCAAGCCCGTGCTCAACAACATCAGCCTGCAATTCATCCCGACTGCAAAGATCGCGATCATCGGCCCGAACGGTTCGGGCAAATCAACGCTGATGAAGATCATGGGCGGGATTGATACCGAATTCAGCGGTGAGGCCTGGGCCGCCGACGGGATTAAGGTCGGCTATTTGCCGCAGGAGCCGCAACTCGACCCGACCCGAACGGTGCTCGAAAACGTCAAGCTTGGTGCTGGCCCGGTCGCGGCGATGGTTGAGCGCTTCAATGCAATTTCGACCGAGATGGGCGATCCGCAGGACGACACAGATTTCGACGCGTTGATGGAGGAGATGGGCGATCTCCAGACGAAGATCGATGCCGCTGATGGTTGGGCGCTCGACAGTCAGCTCGAACAGGCGATGGAGGCTTTGCGCTGCCCGCCAAGCGATTCGCCCGTCACCAACCTGTCAGGCGGTGAAAAGCGTCGCGTGGCTTTGTGCAAGCTGTTGTTAGAAAAGCCCGATATCCTGCTGCTTGATGAGCCGACCAACCATCTCGACGCCGAAAGCGTCGGCTGGCTGGAAAATTTCCTGAAGGAGTATACCGGCAACGTTATCCTCGTGACGCACGATCGCTATTTCCTCGATAACGTCGTCAATTGGGTGCTTGAGCTCGATCGTGGCCGTTATTACACCTATGAGAGCAATTATTCCGGCTATCTCGAAAAAAAGTGCAAGCGCCTTGAGCAGGAAGAGCGTGAGGAACAGGGCAAGCAAAAGGCAATTCAGGACGAACTTGCCTGGATCAGGCAAACCCCCAAGGCGCGCCAGACCAAGTCCAAGGCCCGCATCCGTGCGTTTGATGAACTGGTCGCCGCGCAGGAAAACCGCACGGTTGGTAAAGCGGCGATCCTGATCCAGATGCCCGAGCGGCTTGGCAACAACGTCATTGAGGCCAAGGGCCTGACGATGGCGTATGGCGACAAATTGCTGTTCGAGGGGCTCGACTTCAACCTGCCACCGGGCGGGATTGTGGGGGTGATTGGCCCCAATGGTGCGGGCAAATCGACCCTGTTCAAGCTCATCACCGGGCAGGAAACGCCGGGTGGCGGCGAGATCAACGTCGGCCAGACGGTCAAGCTTGGCTATGTTGATCAGAGCCGCGACCATCTCGATGCCGACAAGACGGTATGGCAGGAAGTCTCCGACGGCTCCGACGTGTTTCGTTTCGGCAAGCAGGAAATCGGCACCCGCGCCTATGTGGGCGCGTTCAACTTCAAAGGACAGGATCAGCAGAAGAAAGTCGGCCAGTTATCTGGCGGCGAGCGCAACCGCGTCCATCTTGCCAAGATGCTGAAAGAAGGCGG
>JBBQAU010000231.1:0-3682 GCA_038316685.1 Sphingomonadales bacterium | reverse complement strand
TCGCTTGTTGTCGTGCTGGCCGCCAAGGCGGCAATGTCGCCCGCCGTTTGGGACGCGTGGGGATGGCGACTGCCGTTTATCTTCTCGCTTGCGCTGCTCGCGGTGTCGCTGTGGATGCGCTTCAAACTGTCCGAAAGCCCGGTGTTTGTGAAGATGAAGGCAGCGGGCGAAACGGCGGCCAACCCGTTTGTTGAAAGCTTCACTTACCCCGGTAATCTCAAGCGTTTGTTCGTGGCGCTGTTTGGCGTGGCGTCTGCCTTTACCGTGATCTGGTATACCGCCATGTTCAGCGTGTTGTCGTTCCTGCAAGCAACGATGCGCGTCGAGGAGACGACCGCGCAGATGATTGTGGGGGCTGGCGCGCTGGGAGGATTGTTCTGGTTTATCTTCTTTGGCTGGCTGTCCGACCGGATCGGTCGCAAAACGCCAATGGTGGTTGGGTATGCGCTCACGCTCATTCTGCTATTCCCGATTTTCTGGACGATCGGCGGCGCGGCCAATCCCGCGTTGCAGGAGGCCGCGATCCGCGCGCCCGTGGTCGTATCAGGCCCTGAGTGTCGCTATGATCCGTTTGCCAAGGCGCAGATCGATGAGTGCGGCAAGCTGTTAGATTATTTCTCGAAAAAGGGCGTCGCCTACACCACAGTGGAGGCACCAGCGACGGTCGTTACGGTTGGCGGCGTGACCGTCGATAATGACAGCCCGGAGGCGCTTGATGCAGCGCTTGCTGCCAATGGCTATAATCTGGGCAAGGTCATCCCCTCGACGGGAAACATCCTGATCATTCTTGCGGCGATCCTTGTCATGACGGGGCTTGCCGGTGCGACCTACGGCCCGGTCGCAGCGATGCTGGCGGAGATGTTTCCCGCGCGCATACGCTATAGCTCAATGTCGATCCCCTATCATATTGGCACGGGCTATTTCGGTGGGTTTCTGCCGCTGATCAGCCAATATATCGTCGCGCGCACCGGCAACCCCTATCAAGGTCTGTGGTATACGATGGCGGTTGTTGCAGTTGGGCTCGTCGTCTTGTTGCTTTGGTATAAAGACCCGCCCAAGGAAGCGCTTGCGTGAGCGTGGCCCGGGGCTAACGCGGACCTCATGATGTCAGCGCCACTCCGTCTGCGACTCGATGGCAACGCGCTTGCTGATAACTGGCGCGCGCTCGCCCGGCTGAGCGGCGCTGCGGCCTGTGGTGCTGCGGTAAAGGCCGATGGCTATGGACTGGGTGCGATCGAGGTTACGACGCGGCTTGCAGCAGCCGGATGCCGGGATTTCTTCGTTTCGAACTGGACTGAGGCAGCGCATCTCGCCCCGCTCGGCTTGCCTGTATCAGTGCTACACGGTGTGCGGGCCGAAGACATGGCGGGGGCGCTGGAGGGCTATGCGCGCCCGGTGTTGAATTCTGCCGCGCAGGTTGAACGGTGGCGCGAGGGCGGCGGTGGTGCGTGCGATGTCATGATCGACACAGGCATGAACCGGCTGGGGCTTTCGATGCAGGATGTGGCGGATGGCCTGCTCAACGGCCTCGCGATCGACACGCTGATGAGCCACCTTGCCTGTGCCGATGAAGACGTGGCGATGAACCGGCAGCAGCGGGGTGCTTTTGCCGCGTTGCACGGCAGAACATCGGCGCGGCGCATGAGTTTGGCCAATTCAGCGGGGATCGCGCTTGGCGCCGACTTCGTGTTTGATCTGACCCGGCCCGGCCTTGCGCTGTATGGCGGGGTTCCGAGGGGGGAGATGGCGGGTATCATCCGGCAAGTTGTAACGCCCGAGGCACAGATCGTACAGCGACGGACGGTGCGGGCAGGAGAAACCATCGGCTATGGTGCGACCTACCGGGTGGAGACTGATCTACAAGGTGCCATTCTCAACATCGGCTATGCAGATGGCTATTGGCGGGGGTTTTCGGGGACCGGTGCTGCAACGGCAGAGGGAGCTTTGCTTCCGCTGGTTGGGCGGGTTTCGATGGACCTTGTCGCGATCAGCGTTGCGGCGGCCCCGCAGCTCGCAGAAGGCGATTGGGTCGCGCTCAGCTTTGGTCTGCCGGAGGCGACGGTGGCCAGCGGCATGTCGCAATATGAGTTGCTGACAGGGTTGGGCGACCGGTTTGATCGGGGTTGGCTGGCCTAGTTTTTTTGAGCACAAACATTGCTGCTCGAATTCTTTTCGGCGCTGTCCGACAGCTTTGGCCCTTAGCGCTCAACACACAGCGCAATGCCCATGCCGCCGCCGATGCACAGTGTCGCCAGTCCCTTGCGCGCGTCTCTGCGGCCCATCTCATGGAGCAGGGTCGTCAGGATGCGCGCGCCCGATGCGCCGATCGGGTGGCCAATCGCAATTGCGCCACCGTTGACGTTGATCCGCGCCGGGTCCCAGCCAAGCTCCTTGTTTACCGAGAGCGACTGCGCAGCGAAGGCCTCGTTCGATTCGATCAGATCGAGGTCGCCGATCTCCCAGCCGGCTTTCTCGAGCGCGCGGCGGGTCGCTGGCACCGGGCCTATGCCCATCATTGCGGGGTCAACACCCGCCGAGGCCCAGCTCGCGACACGCGCGAGGATCGGGCTGCCACGCCGCTCCGCCTCGGCGCGGGTCATCAGCACGAGCGCAGCCGCGCCGTCATTCAGGCCGCTTGCATTGGCGGCAGTGACGGTGCCGTCTTTCTTGAACGCGGGCTTCAGACCTGAGATTCCATCAATGGTCGCGCCTGCACGAATATATTCGTCGTCGGCGACGATGGTGTCGCCCTTTTTGCCCTTGATCGTGACGCAGGCGATCTCGTCCTTGAAGCGTCCGGCAGCTCGGGCGGCCTCCGCCTTGTTTTGCGAGCCAACACTGAACAGGTCCTGTTCTTCGCGCGTTACCTGATAATGCTCGGCCAGATTTTCTGCGGTGATACCCATGTGATAGCCGTTGAAGACATCCATGAGGCCATCCTTGATCATGGTATCAACCAGTTGCAGATCACCCATTTTCTGCCCGCCGCGCAGGAATTGCGCGTGCGGGGAAAGCGACATTGATTCCTGCCCGCCTGCGACCACGATTGTGGCATCGCCATTGGCGAGCGACTGGACGGCAAGCGCGACGGCGCGCAGGCCCGATCCGCAAACCTGATTGACTCCCCAGGCGGCGATTTCTTTGGGAATACCGGCCGCCATCGCGGCCTGACGAGCGGGATTTTGCCCCTGGGCGGCGGTGAGGACTTGCCCCAAAATCACTTCGCTCACGTCTTCGCCGGTGATCCCGGCCTGCGCCAGCGCTGCCTCAATCGCAATCCGTCCCAGCTCATGCGCGGGTGTTGCGGCAAAGGCACCCAGAAAGCTGCCAACCGGGGTGCGCTTGGCGGCGGTGATGACGATATCGGACATGAGGATCTCCTTGGTTCGATTGCCTGGATCGCCTTGGGCTAATAATTGGCGGCGCGACGCTTATCCAGTGCGCTCGATTACAGCTCAAAACCAGTGGCGTCGCGATTTCAGTCTCGCGCCAGCGCGTCCGCGCACCGCCTGTACTGCCAAAAAATCGCTCTAAGTTGCCCGTGTTGCGGCGCGGTAAATATCGGTTTATGAAAGAACTACTCAAGCTGGGGAATTCCGATGAAGAGAACCGCGACCGATGGCGGGATTGTCATCATCAAGAAATACGCCAACCGGCGACTCTATAACACCGAGACATCGTG
>JBBQAU010000230.1:0-3730 GCA_038316685.1 Sphingomonadales bacterium | reverse complement strand
GCGGTCGCAGCAGACGAGCCGATTGCCAGCCTTGAGACCGATAAGGTTTCGGTTGAGGTGCCATCCCCGGTCGCGGGCATTATGGGGCCGCACGCCGTCCAAGTCGGCGATACCGTGTTGGTCGGCGCTATGATTGCGACGGTTGAGGCGGGCGGCGCACCAGCCGCTGCGGTGGCGGCTTCTCCGGCAGCGACGGTTGCCGAATCAGCGCCCGCTGCCGCACCGGTTGACGCAGCAGCGCTGTCTCCTTCGGCACGTCGCGCGGTCCTTGAGCACGGTGTTGATCCAGCAACCGTCAAAGGCACGGGCAAAGATGGCCGCTTGACCAAGGACGATGTGATCGCCGCTGCGGAACGGCCTGCGCCAGCCCCCGCTGCTGCTCCGGCCCCCGCTTCTGCTCCGGCTTCTGCTCCGGCTGCTGCAATTGCTGCGCCGGTTACCGGAGGCGAGCGCGCCGAAGAGCGCGTCCGCATGACGCGCCTGCGCCAGACCATCGCCAAGCGCCTGAAGGAGGCGCAGAATACCGCCGCGATGCTCACGACATTCAACGATGTCGATATGTCGGCGGTCATTGAAGCGCGCAACAAATACAAGGATTTGTTCGAGAAGAAGCACGGCGTTCGGCTAGGCTTTATGGGCTTTTTCGCTAAGGCCGCTTGCCTTGCGCTGAAGGACGTCCCCGCCGTCAATGCATCGATTGAGGGTGATGAGACCGTCTATCATAATTACGCCGACATCTCGGTTGCGGTGTCGGGCGCTGGCGGGTTGGTTGTGCCGGTCGTGCGCGATGCAGACCGGATGTCGGTAGCCGAGATTGAGCGGACGATCGGCGATTACGGCAAACGCGCCAAGGATGGCACGCTCAAGATGGAAGAGATGAAGGGCGGCACCTTCACCATCTCCAATGGCGGTGTGTTCGGTAGCTTGATGTCAACGCCGATCATCAACCCTCCCCAATCGGCGGTGCTCGGCCTCCACCGCATCGAGGACCGCGCCGTGGTGCGCGACGGGCAGATCGTGGTGCGTCCGATGATGTACCTCGCGCTCAGCTATGATCACCGCCTGATCGATGGCCGCGAGGCGGTGACCTTCCTCGTCGCTCTCAAAAATGCTATCGAAGATCCGACACGGATGTTGATCGATTTGTGAGAACAGGCATGAACTGGCGCGACCATATCCATTCCGACCCTGGTATTTTTGGTGGCAAGCCGATTTTTCGGAACACCCGGTATTTGGTGGAGCGAGCGTTGAAACTGGTGGGGGCCGGATGGGACTATGCGCGTATCGCTGACGAATATCCCGGTATCTTGCCCGAACATTTGCGGGCGGCGGCACTTTTTGCCGCAGAGCTAATGCACGATGAAAGCTATGTGGCGATCGGGCAGGCGCGCGCGGCTTGAAGTTCCTCTGCGATGCCAATATTGGCAGCACCATTGCCAGAGCAATGTCCGGGCATGGGTATGATGTTGAGCGGGCGATTCATGTGATGCCCGATGCCAAGGATGAGATTTTACTGGCTTATGCGGTCGCACAGCAACGGGTGCTGGTCACTTGCGACAGCGATTTTGGCGAATTGGTGTTTCACAAACGCCTGCCCCCGCCGCCGGCAATTATCTACATCCGGTTCGAACCTGACCAAGTTGCCGATATTGTCCCGCGGCTGATGCCGTTACTCGATTTCGATGCACTTCGGGACCATATGATCGTAATCGGCACCGAAAATGTTCGTCGGCGTCCCTTCCACCGAGAGAGATAGTGCCATGGCTGACTATGATTATGACGTCCTGATCATCGGCTCTGGCCCCGGCGGTTATGTCGCTGCGATCCGTGCGGCGCAGTTGGGGTTGCGGACGGCATGTGTTGAGAGCCGCGAGGCGCTGGGCGGAACGTGCCTCAACGTCGGCTGCATCCCATCAAAGGCATTGCTGCATTCGTCCGAGCTATATGAAGAGGCCGCCGCTGGCCATATGAGCAAGTTCGGCGTCGATTTTACCGGCGTCAGTCTCAATCTTGACCAGATGCATTCGGAAAAAGCCAAGGCCGTCACCGAACTGACCAGCGGCATCGCCTTTCTGTTCAAGAAGAACAAGGTAGAATGGCTTAAAGGCCATGGCAGCTTTGTCGATGCGCACAGTGTGCAGGTCGGCGATCAGGTTGTCACCGCCAAAGACATCATCATCGCGACCGGATCATCGGTGACGCCGCTGCCGGGGGTCGCGGTCGATCAGCGCGTCGTGGTCGATTCAACCGGCGCGCTCGCGCTGCCCAAGGTGCCTGAGCATCTGATCGTGATCGGCGGTGGCGTGATCGGGCTTGAGCTGGGCAGCGTGTGGCGCAGGCTCGGCGCGAAGGTGACAGTGGTCGAGTATCTAGATCAGATCATCCCCGGCTTTGATGGCGAGGTCCGCAAGGAAACCGCGCGGCTGTTCAAAAAGCAGGGCATGGAGCTGAAAACCTCGATGAAGGTCACCGGCGTTACCGTGAATGGCGACAAGGCGACAGTGACGATTGAACCCGCCAAGGGTGGTGACGCGCTGCTGCTGGAGGCCGATGCAGTGCTTGTCTCAATCGGACGACGGCCGAATACCGATGGGCTCGCGCTCGACAAAGCAGGGCTTTCTGCCAATGCGCGTGGGCAGATCGAGACCGATCACCGCTTCCAGACCATTGTCCCGCATATCTGGGCGATCGGCGACGTGATTTCCGGGCCGATGCTCGCGCACAAGGCTGAGGATGAAGGGATTGCCTGTGCCGAGAATATCGCAGGGCACACTGGCATCGTAAACCACAACGTGATCCCAAGCGTCGTCTATACCATGCCGGAGATTGCCGGCGTCGGGCTGACCGAGGAACAGGCCAGAGAAAAGGGTGAGATCAAGATCGGCAAGTTTCCCTTTGCGGGCAACAGCCGCGCGAAGACCAACCGCGACACCGATGGCTTTGTGAAGATCATTGCCGACGCCAAGTCAGATCGCGTGCTGGGCGTGTGGATTATCTCGTCGCTTGCCGGCGTATTGATTGCGGAAGCGGCGCTCGCGATGGAGTTTGGCGCGACCAGTGAAGACATCGCCTATACCTGCCATGCGCACCCAACGCATGCCGAGGCAATCAAGGAAGCCGCTATGGCGGTGGCTGGAAAGCCGATACACATTTGACGGTGCAGGTCGTCTGCAAGTCCGATCGGGTTTAGCGTATCTTCGCCTCAGCGATGAAGCGCAACATCGCTGCACCTGCGAGACCGGACAACGCATCAACGATCTGGCGACCGGCCTCCGCGCCTGCCTCGGTTGGGTCGATTCGATCAGCTGCGTCAGCGTTCGCGTCCGCTCCGTCGCTATTCGACTGGCGGTGCGGCGTTGTGTCGCGAGCGGCGCGGCTGCGGGCAACGACGCTGGTCAATACCGCCACTGCGCCCGAGGCTATCACCTGGCGCCCTGCCGGACTGTTGACCGTCTGAAAGATCGCGGCGCCCGCCTTGCGCAATTCCTTGGGCACCTTGACACCAGCGACCTGCTTCGGGATTTTGGCGCTACCCATCGCCTTGTCTTTCCTCTTACCCATGTCCGTCCTGCCAATGCTGATCTCGTGTCTTCAGTGTATTAAATAGACAATACACGGGGCAAGTTCAACCTGTTCGGGCGAATTGGTTGGACACCATGACGCGGAAGGGAAACGGCGGAGGGATCGGCCGTCCGCTTTGACTGGGGTGGCTGGCCCGACAGCTAGCGAC
>JBBQAU010000229.1:0-3760 GCA_038316685.1 Sphingomonadales bacterium | reverse complement strand
TCAATCCCCGCCCTCGCCATCGCCGGTAACCGCGTGGCATACATCCAAATCCAGACAACCAGCGTCCACGCAACCAGGATGACGACGGGCGCAAGAATAGGACTGTTCAACACACCATCCCCCGAGAAGTTGTTCCGGGGGGCAGGGGTATCGGATAAATTTTGAAATGCAACTGATCAGTCGAAGATCGCACCCCAGCGACGCTTGACGCGATCTTTCCACAGGCCGCGGTGGTAGGCGTCCGACGCGAGCAGCGGCATCACTGATCCGGCTTCTGCAAACACCATCTGCTCAATGCCGGTATTGACCTTGCCCCAGCTCGCCGCCTCTTGAAGAGTGGAGGAGGAGCAGGCACCGTCGCGCACGTCGGCGACGGTTATCTGGACAGCGTATTTGTGGACCTCAACATCGTGATGGCCAAGGATTTCTGCGCAAACGACGGTGTCCTGAATAAAGTTCTTTGGCACGCCGCCGCCGATCATCAGCAAGCCGGTGGTGCCCGCCTTGATCTTGATATCGGTCAGTTCGCGGAAGTCAGCGATTGCGTCGAGCACCAGATAGGGCTTGCCCGCCTTCACTGAATCGACCTGATGCTTGACGAGGCCAAAGCCCGCCGAGCTGTCAACGAACGCGGGGCAGAAGATTGGCACGTCATGCTCATAAGCGAGCTTGACGAGGCTGTTGTCCTTCTTGCCATGCGCGACCAGATATTTGCCCATCTCGCGGATGAAGGCGCGGCTCGAATAGGGGCGCGGTTCCAGCGTCTCGGCGATTTCGAAGATCGTGTGATCGACGTGCTGGAGCTCTTCCTCGTCGATATAGGTATCGTAAATCCGGTCGATCAACAGCGAACGCAGCGTATCATCATCGGGCACTTCCAATGCCTGATAATGCTTGTGGCCAAGCCCTTCGAAGAAATCCATATCGACAATGGTGGCCCCTGTGGCGACGACGCAATCGACCATGTTGTTGCGGATCAGCTCCGCATACAGGTCCATGCACCCGCCCGCCGACGTGCTGCCAGCGATGACAAGGCAGATCGTGCAATCGGGGTCCGCCAGCATCTGATTATAAATGCTTGTCGCGCGCGAGAGATCACGGCTGGTAAAGCTCATCTTGCCCATCGCCTCGACAATCGGCCGCGCATCAAAGCTGGTGATATCGATATGTTCCACCTGCGTCGAAAGCAGCTCGGCCTTGCGCTGGTCGTTGGTGCGGGTGGACGTGATCGTGTCGGTCATCATGGTCTCCTTATTCCCCTCCCGCTTGAGGGAGGGGTTAGGGTGGGATATTTTGGTCGCGGGCGGACGGCTCGTCTTGCGCACAAGCCCACCACCCGGACCCTCCCGCAGCCGGGAGGGGAGAGAGGTGTGCAATGCTACAGCGTTGTTACAATGTGACGACGTTGGACGGACGAACCGCGCGATCATCCTCAAGATACAACGAAACCATCGGTTCATCAGTGACGATCCGGGTATCGCCCGCAACGAAGCCATTGAACGCGGTTCGCATCGCGGCACCATAAGCGCCGAGCATGCCGATCTCGATATAGTCACCCGCCTGCACATCCGCTGGCAGATCAAATGGCCCTGCCATGTGATCCATGTCGTCGCAGGTCGGCCCGTAAAAGCTGAACTGCGCATCACGCACCAGCGATTCTGTGCCGCGAAGCAACGTCACCGGAAAGCGCCAACCAAGGTGCGCGGCATCAAACAGCGCGCCATACGCACCATCGTTGATATACAGTTCCGACCCGCGACGCCGTTCAACGCGGACAACGATGGAGCTATACTCAGCGCACAGCGCCCGGCCGGGTTCTGCCCATAATTCAGCTGAATAGCTGATCGGCAGGCTTTCAAACGCGCGGTGGATCGTCTCGAAATAGCGCTCCAGCGGAGGTGGCTCCATATCGGGATAGCTGGACGGGAAGCCGCCACCGACATCAACAACGTCAACCGTTACCGCCGCATCGATGATCGCTGCACGCACGCGCTCCATTGCCTGGACATATGCTTCAGGCGACATGGCTTGCGAACCGACGTGAAAGCAGATGCCAAGCGCATCGGCGGCTTGCCGGGCAGCGAACAGCAATTCTTTCGTATCGCCGGGTGCAGCGCCGAATTTCGACGCAAGACTGAGCTTGGAGTGTTCCGATGAAACCCGGAGCCGGACGCAGAGCGTCAAATCCTCGGCATTGCCGGTTGCGCGCATGATCTTGGTCAGCTCTTCCATGCTGTCGAGCGAGAAAACGCGGACGCCGTGCAAGACATAGGCTTCGCGGATCACTTCCTCGGCCTTGACCGGGTGCATGAAGCACAAAGTCGCGCCCGGCAGCGTCCTGGCAACCAGCCGAACCTCGCCGATTGAAGCGACGTCATAATGGGTGATGCCGCTCGTCCAAAGGACGCGCAGCAAATCCGGCGACGGATTCGCCTTTACCGCATAGATCGAGCGACCCGGAAACTTCTCAACGAAGAAACTGGCCGCGCGCGCTGCTGCGTGCGGACGAACAAGCGTGACCGGATCAACCGGTCGCTGCCGTGCGATGTCGACGCCAATACGGGCAATCGAAAGGGTGCTAGCTAGCTCCCGCGCGCTATGATGCTTGTGCAACTCAAGGGACCTCCAAATGTCGTGAGACAAAACGAAAAAGCTGCCTTGCGGTTGGAAGTCCCATGGGGCAGCGGAAACGCGCTCTAGGGTCGCTTGACGGTGATGTAAATAACTATTTTCGGTCTGAGGAAAGATTTATGACGATTTTGCGACAACCGACCCGCGCAGGGGTTCGTGACGCGGCTTCCAAGCTGGCGGGGACATTACCAATGACGCCGATTTTTACACACGAAATCAATGGCGTGTCCGTCACTTTCAAGGCCGAGTCTTTGCAGCCAATCGGATCGTTTAAGTTGCGCGGGGCGTGGCATCGTCTGACCGCAATCGAGCGCGATTTACGGTCCAAGGGCGTCGTTGCCTTCTCGTCGGGAAACCACGCGCAAGGTGTCGCCTGGGCTGCAAAGCGACTGGATATGCAGGCGGTGATCGTCATGCCTTCCGATGCGCCTGCCGTGAAGCGTGAATCGACGCTGGCGTTGGGGGCAGAAATAGTGAGCTATGATCGGGCAACGCAGCGCCGCGAGACGATTGCGGCCAACCTTGCCGCCGCGCGTGGGGCGGTGCTCGTGCCCAGCTTTGACGATCCTTGGATCATCGAAGGGCAGGGGAGCGCCGGAATTGAAGCAGCGCAGCAGATGAAAGATCAGGGGTTCGGCGCGCCGAAACACGTTGTCGTCTGCTGCGGGGGTGGTGGGCTTGCGGCGGGAATCGCGCTGGGCTTGCCCGATGCGGCGATCACGATTGTCGAGCCAGAGGGCTGGGACGATATGTGCCGGTCCCTCAAGGCAGGCGAAATCGTCCCTGTCGGCCCGAACCCGCCACCAACCGCGTGCGACGCGTTGCAGACATTTGAGGTGTCGCCACTGACCTTCACCGTGCTCCGCAAGCGCGGCGCGAAGGGCGTGGCGGTCAGCGAGGCCGAGACGGCAGCCGCGCAACGCTGGGCCGCGCGGCATTTACGGCTGGTCATCGAGCCTGGCGGGGCGGTTGCACTCGCGGCAGTGCTCGCCGGCAAGGTGGCGATGACCGAGGGGATGCTGGTGATCCTGTCGGGCGGCAACGTTGACCCTGAGGCTTATGCCCGGGTGCTGGCAGGATGACGCCCCTGTTCGGCCCCATCGCTGCCGCTGCACCTGCCATCGCCATG
>JBBQAU010000228.1:0-3773 GCA_038316685.1 Sphingomonadales bacterium | reverse complement strand
ATGACCTGCGCCTCGCGTTCAGGTAGCGCGCTGATCGCGGCGACCAGTGCCTGGCGAAGGTCAGCATCCGCCAGCTGTTCAAAGGCGTCGGGTTCTTCACTGGCGAACCAGGGCAGATCATCCGAATAAAGGTCATCAATTGGTTCAAACCGGATAGGTTCAGCCGCCGCATAATCGATCCGCAGCTTTTCGGGCGTGACGCCTAGCCTTTCAGCGACCGCCGATTCGTCAGGACGTTTGCCGCTTTCCCGCGTCAAGGCTGCCACGGTTTCCTGATACTGGCGACGTCGACGCATCGCGCCACGCGTCAGCGTTGCCTGCCGACGGAGCTCATCGATCATCGATCCGCGGACCCGTGTGAGCAGATATTGCTCAAATGTTACCTGGCCGCGATCCTCAAAACTCCCAATCGCCTCGATAAGGGCGACGAGACCAATCTGGACAAGATCCTCGATCTCGACAGCGCTGCTCATCCGGCCATGAACATGCCAAGCGACACGCTTTACCAGCGGCAAATGCTTGCGCGATAGCGCTTCGACATCGCCCTTGGGTGTGCTTTTGCGACCATAAACGAGCGGCGCGCTGGCGACAAAATCACCGGAATTTGGCTGAACGGTCATGTGGTCAATGCTCCTGGCGCGCCGATTACGGCAACGACCTCAACCGATTTATCTTCGGGGACCTCAAAGAAACTCATCACGGGCGTATCAGGCATGCAGGTGCGCACCAACTTACGGATCGCCAGCCGGATCGCGGGCTGAACGACCAACGCAAATGGCTTGGCCTCTTCCACCAACGGTTGGGCGGCGCGTTGCAGCGCCTCGACGATCCGTCGACCGAGATCAGGCTCGATAGTGTGACGGCGTGCAGGGTCAGAACGCACCGCCTGCCCGAGCAAGCCTTCAAGCTGACCTTCCAGGGTCATCACCCGCAACGGCTCACGCACCCCACATAGTTTTTGAATAATCAGCGGCCCCAGATCGGGCCGGATCAGTTCAACAATTTCTTCGGCGTCAAGCGATTTCTGCGCGGCAACCGCAATCGCAGCAGCGATACGACGGAATTCCTTGAGCGAAATTCCTTCGGCCAGCAACCCGCGCAAGACTTGTGTCAGTGTCGTCAGCGGCAAGGGGGTCGGGCTCAGCGCGGCGACAAGATTGGACGCGCGTTCCTTCAATCCGTCGAGCAAGTTCTGCACTTCATCCGGGCCGAGCAGCTCGGCGGAATTGGCGCCGAGCAGATGATTGAGATGCGTTGCGACAACTGTGCCGGAATCGACGACAAGGAAGCCCGCCCCGGTTGCCACATCGGCATCCCCTGGCGCAATCCAGGTCGCGTCGAGCCCAAACGTCGGATCCTTGGCAGTACGCCCATTGAGCGTCCCAACCGCCTGACCGGTATCAAGCGCCAGCATCTCATCAGGCGAGACGGTGTCTTCACCAATCACGACCCCGCCGACCACAATCCGGTAAGTATAGGGTGCCAGATTAATATCGTCGCGGACGCGCACCTGCGGCACGACAAACCCGAGTTCCTTTGACAATTGCCGCCGCACACCAGTGATACGACCCATTAAAGGGCTGCCACGGCGTTCATCGACCAACGGAACCAGCCCGTAACCGATGTCGAGGTTAATCTGGATCGTGTCAGCGACCTCTTCCCAGGTGATCCGCGCGGGATCGACAGGCGTTTCATCAACAATTGGCGCTGCGACCGGGCGTAACGCCGCCTGCCGCATCCGCCACGCGGCATAGCCTGCAGCGGCAGCGGCCGGCAAAATGATCATGTGCGGCATGCCCGGCATAACACCCAGCAGCGCAAGGATGGCAGCCACCGGGGTCCAGGTCTTTGCTGAACCAAACTGGTTGCCGATTTGCCCGGCGAGATCAAAGCTGGAGGTGACGCGCGTCACGATAGTGGCGGCCGCAATCGACAACATCAGCGACGGAATTTGCGCGACCAGCGCATCACCGACCGCCAGCAGCACATAATTGTGCGCTGCGTCTGCCAACGTCATGCCATGGCTGATTGGCCCCAGAATCATACCACCAATGATGTTGGCGGCAAGGATCAGGAGACCCGCAATCGCATCACCTTTCACAAATTTTGACGAGCCGTCCATCGATCCATAGAAATCAGCTTCGGTCGAGACCTCAACCCGACGTGCCTTGGCTTCTTCGGGGGTCAGCAGTCCGGCATTCAGATCGGCATCAATCGCCATCTGCTTGCCGGGCAAGGCATCCAGCGTGAAGCGTGCTGAGACTTCGGACACGCGACCGGCACCCTTTGTCACCACGATCATATTGATGATTACCAAAATCGCGAACACAAACAGACCGACAACATAATCGCCGCCAATCAGGAACGTACCAAATGCCTGAATCACTTGGCCAGCCGCTGCTTCTCCTTCATGCCCGTGCACAAGCACGACACGGGTCGAGGCGACATTGAGGCTGAGACGAAACAGCGTTGCGAACAACAAGACGCTGGGGAACGCCGAAAAATCGAGTGGCTTTTGCGCATTGAGCGCAACCATTAATACAGCCAAGCTGATCGTGATGTTCATGACGAAAAAGATGTCGAGCATCGCCGCTGGGATCGGCACGACCATCAACAAGACCAACAGCAGAATAGCCATCGGCAGCGCAGACGTGCGCGCGATAGAACCAGCGGTCAGGGGCAAAGCAACAGCAGCAGCCATGGCTTAACCCGCCAACCGCGCGAGCATCAGATAGGCCAGCCGGGCATTTTCTGGTAACGGTCGCAGCAAGCCAGCCGTGTTGCGGCCACCGCCATTTAATTGATCGAGCGTCGCCTGTGCCCAACGAGTCGCGCCGCTTTGACTTTCGCCATTGCCCGCAATGATTTCGGTCCCCGGGCTATTGGTATCGGCGAGATCGAATGCGGCCTTCGTGATGCCCCCCAATGTTGCCGAGGCAAGGCCAGTTGCGCCGCCCGCTGCTGCCCCTTTGTCGAGCTTTGCTGCAAAACGATCATAGATTTCGCCCAATGTGCGGGGTTGGCCCCCGGGCGCGTAAAAAATCGACCGGTTGGCATTGGCCGCCGCTGGAAACATCGCCGCGCCGATCCGGTCCGGACTTTCGGCCAGATTGCGCAGGAATTTTCGAGCGCCGCCAAGCCCCAGGAAATGCGCCATATAAAGATCGGTGCCGGTGGCCGCGCGTCCTAGGCTACCTTCAATCGACGCCTTGTTGTCGGCGGCATGCTCGGCCGCCATCAACGATGAAGCGGTCGGATCATTACGCAGCGCAAGGATCGCCCGACGCGTCGCTGGATCCTCAACGGTCAGCCGACCATTCACGCCGCGCTGAATGCTGTTGCTCGCCCAGCTCATGCCGTGTTCTTCGCCGTGCTTTTTGACAACGGCAAGCCAGCTTTGTTCGATAAACTGATACAGGCCAGTGGCGCTTGACGTGTTGGCGCGCGCATCGGCCCGCAGGCCGCTTTCGACCTGCGCCTGACCCAGCAGATAGTTAAAATCAATACCCGTCCGACGACTTGCCAGCGCAATCGCAGATTGAACCGTGCCGTTGATGGCCGCGGTTGGATTGAGGTTGATCGATCCCATGCTTTGCTGACCCCTATTCTAGGGGATTCAAAGCAAATATCGTGCCAAGAGCGAACCGTGTTTCGACGCCCAATCAGGCGCAGGCATAGCCTGACACGCTGGAGCGATAGCCAGCCGCACCGTCGCCGGTCAACTGCTGCAATCGCTTGCGGACGTTGGCGCTCATCAAATTGACGTAGATGCG
>JBBQAU010000227.1:0-3777 GCA_038316685.1 Sphingomonadales bacterium | reverse complement strand
AAGATCAGGCGGTCAGCGATAGTGCGGCCGATCCGCTCAATCTCGACCCCTGCGGCATCGGCGGCCTGGAGCGTTTCCATCAGCATCGGATCAGCAATCGTCGCGATGTAGAGGCCCTGGTCCTCACCAAACAGCGAACAGGCAACGCCGCAGGGCAAGGGCGCGTGGAGCATCGCACCATAGCCTCCCGCCAGCGCCATCTCGGCAATTGCCACTGCGACGCCGCCATCCGACACATCATGCACCGCCGTCAGCGCGCCAGCATTAATCCGTTCGCGCACAAATTCACCATTGCGGCGCTCTGCGTCGAGATCGACCGGCGGTGGTGGGCCTTCCTCACGACCATGGATTTCGCGCATCCATAGCGACTGGCCGAGATGGCCACTGCGCGTACCGATCAGGACGATGACATCGCCGGTGCCCTTGAAAGCAATGGTTGCAGACTTGGTCCAGTCCTTCAGCAGCCCGACACCGCCAATTGCCGGCGTCGGCAGGATGGCGGAACCTGTGCCATCTTCATTCTTGGTTTCGTTATACAACGACACGTTGCCGCTCACGATCGGGAAATCGAGCGCACGGCAGGCTTCCGCCATCCCCTCGATACAGCCAACAAACTGGCCCATGATTTCGGGGCGCTGGGGGTTGCCGAAATTCATGCAATCAGTGGTCGCAAGCGGGGTCGCGCCAACCGCGCTTAAATTGCGATAGGCCTCCGCAATTGCCTGTTTGCCGCCTTCATAGGGATCGGCATAGCAATAGCGCGGCGTGCAATCCGTCGTGATGGCGAGCGCCTTGTTGGTGCCATGCACTCGCACAACCGCTGCATCGCCGCCGGGGCGCTGGACGGTGTCCGCCCCGACCATGTGGTCATATTGCTCCCAAATCCAGCGCCGCGAAGCAAGATCGGGGGACGCCATCAGCTGGAGCAGCTCTGCTGCGATATCCTTGGTCTCGGGCACATCGACAAGCGCTTTGGCGGGCGGGGTCTTTACCCAGGGCCGGTCATAGAGCGGCGCGTCATCGGCAAGCGGGCCGAGCGGAATATCGGCGACGGTCTCCCCGTGATGGACGAGCACCATGCGGCCGGTGTTGGTGACCTCGCCAATCACCGCGAAATCGAGCTCCCATTTGTGGAAAATGGCTTCAGCAAACGCCTCACGCCCGGGCTTTAGGACCATCAACATGCGTTCCTGACTTTCGGAGAGCATCATCTCATAGGCGGTCATGCCGGTTTCGCGCTGCGGCACCTTGTCCATGTCGAGCCGGATACCAACGCCGCCTTTCGACGCCATCTCGACCGAAGATGAGGTGAGGCCAGCTGCGCCCATATCCTGAATGGCAACAATCGCATCGGAGGCCATCAGTTCAAGACACGCCTCGATCAGCAGCTTTTCGGTAAAGGGATCGCCGACTTGCACGGTCGGGCGCTTTTCCTCCGAATCTTCTGAGAAATCCGCAGAGGCCATCGTTGCGCCGTGGATACCGTCACGCCCGGTCTTTGATCCAACATAAACGATTGGATTGCCGATGCCTGATGCGGCGGAATAAAAAATTTTGTCCTGTTCAGCGATGCCCACCGTCATCGCATTGACGAGGATGTTGCCATCATAAGCGCGGTGGAAATTCACCTCACCACCGACCGTCGGCACCCCGACGCAATTGCCATAGCCGCCGATGCCGTGGACGACGCCCGCGATCAGATGGCGCATCTTGGGATGATCGGGGCTGCCAAAGCGCAGCGCATTCATATTGGCGATCGGCCGCCCGCCCATCGTAAACACGTCGCGCAAAATGCCGCCAACCCCGGTCGCCGCACCCTGATAAGGCTCGATATAGCTCGGGTGATTGTGGCTCTCCATCTTGAAGATCGCCGCTTGGCCGTCGCCAATATCGATGACGCCGGCATTTTCACCGGGGCCGCAGATTACTTGCGGGCCGGTGGTGGGCAGCTTTTTCAGGTGGATGCGGCTCGATTTATAGCTGCAATGCTCGGACCACATGACCGAGAAGATGCCGAGTTCGGTCAGACTGGGCTCGCGCCCCATCGCGGTGAGGACGCAGGCATATTCTTCGGCGGAGAACCCATGATGGGCAACGATTTCGGGCGTGATCTGGCTCATGCCGCAGGCTTTAGCGGGCAGCGAGGGGAGGTGCCAGCCAATTTGAGAATCGCACCCCCGCCCATGCCCCGGCCAGCTGTGCCGCGATAAAGCCCGGCGCATCGATCGGGCGGATACCGGCAAAACTATCGGTCAGCGCGCGCGCGATCGTGATAGCGGGGTTGGCAAAGCTGGTGGAAGACGTGAACCAACACCCCGCGAAAATCCATAGCGCGACCAGTGCCGGTAGCGCTTCAGGCCGCTGGCGGCTGCCGACCACGATCGTGAACAACAGGCCGAACGTGGCGACGAATTCGCCGATCCACTGGCCGGTGCCCGTGCGGACCGTGGTACCCACCTCGATCAAAGGCATGTCAAACATCGCATGGACGATCAGCACGCCCAGCACACCGCCCACCAGTTGCGCCGCGAGATAGAGAAGCCGGTCCCGCCGTTCCCCCAGCATCACCGTTACCGCCGGATTGAAATGAGCGCCCGATATCGGCCCCAACAGCGTGATGAGGACGAACAGCACTGCGACCGTCGCCCCGATATTGCCGATCAGCGCGACGGCCACATTGCCATCCGCGAGCCGCTCGGCCATCACGCCTGATCCGACCACGGTGGCAAACAGCATCAGCGAGCCAATACACTCGGCTGCCAGCGCGCGGCGTCTGTCGGCGTTCACAAGATCTCGCGGACCACATCCTGCGGGCGGCACAGGCGGACGCCCTTGTCGGTTTCGACCAGCGGGCGGTTGATCAGCAGGGGGTGCGCCACCATCGCATCAAGGATTGCGGCGTCATCGGCATCGAGCAGGTGCAACTCGGCGCATAATTCCGCCGCCGGGCTGTTGTGCACACGCAGCCCTTCAAGTGCAGTAATCCCGGCCTTGTTGTATAACGCGACCAGCTTTTCGCGAGTCGGCGGGGTTGACAGATACTCGATCACTGTCAGGCCAATCCCCGGCTCCTGCTCCAGAATCGCGAGCGTCTTGCGCGATGTGCCGCAGGCCGGGTTATGCCAGATCGTCGCCTGCATCATGCACACCCACAGGCCGATTTGGCGGTCAGCGCGTCGATCGTCGCTGATGTGCCATAGCTGATCGATTCGCCTTCGGTCAGGAAGGTTTCCCACACCACACCCTGCGGATCAGTGATCCAGCTCTTTTCGGATTTCGCATAGCAACAGGTTGTCTTGCCCTCTTCCACCACCGGCGCATTAGCGTTGGCGAGCCGACCGTAAACTTCGGCCAACTCGGCTGCATCCTCGACCTGAATGCCGAGATGTTCGACTCCAGATACTGCACCGCGCATTGAGATCGCGAAGTTCACGCGAGGATCGTCCAGCATCCATTTGGCGTAATCGGGCTTGATGACACTTGGCGCGACCGCGAACAGGGCTGCGTAAAATCCGATCGAGCGATCAAGATCGTCGACCGCGACATGGACGTGCAGGCGCTTCATGCGGCGTTCCTTTCGAGGGTGGGGGATGGGGCGACTTCAGACTGGTCAGCGGGCGCGCAGGTCGCGTCGCCGCAGCAATTGTCGGTCAGATAGCCAATCAGGGCGTTCATCGCGGCAAAATCGGCTGAATAGATAAGCGAGCGCCCAGCCCGGCGGCGCACCACCAAATTGGAGCGCTCAAGCTGGCTGAGGTGAAATGATAAAGACGACGC
>JBBQAU010000226.1:0-3819 GCA_038316685.1 Sphingomonadales bacterium | reverse complement strand
TCAAGCAGCCGCATCAGATTGGCGACATGGCTGCGTGATTTGTTGACGATGCGGGCAAGCGCATCCTGCGTATGGCCAAAATCCTCGATCAACCGGGCATAAGCCTCCGCCTCTTCGATTGCGTTCAGGTCCTGCCGCTGGATATTCTCGACAAGCGCAATTTCCAGCGTCTCGGCGTCGTCAAAATCACGGATGATCACGGGTATCTCGTGAAGCCTTGCGCGTTGTGCCGCGCGCCAGCGCCGTTCGCCCGCGACAATCTGAAACCCCTTACCAAGCGGCCGCACCACAATCGGCTGGATGACGCCGCGCGACTCAATCGACTTTGCCAGTTCATCGAGCGCAGCCTCGTCAAACCGCCGCCGTGGCTGGCCCGGATGCGGGCTGATCGATCCGACCGGCAGCATTCTGAGGCCAGGACCCGGGGTTGCCCCGACATCAATCGGCTCTTCGCGCGCCAAATCACCCATCAGGGCGCTCAGGCCACGGCCCAGGCCTGGACGAGGTTTGGTCGATTTGGCGGTGGTCAGGATGGGATCAGTCATGCGGCCTTGGCGGGTTTGGGGGCGTGATGCGGAAGACGCGCAATAAGCTCGCGCGCAAGCGAGATATAGGCTTCGGAGCCGGGGCAGCGATAATCATAGATCAGCGCGGGCAGGCCGTGGCTGGGTGCCTCCGACAGGCGGACATTGCGGGGGATCACCGTTTCAAACACCACCTTGCCCAGCACCGCCCGGACATCTTCGGACACCTGCTCGGTCAGGCGGTTGCGGCGATCATACATCGTCAGCGCAACCCCCAGGATCGACAGGCCGGGGTTGAACCGCGACCGGATCCGCTCAACCGTGCTGAGCAGCTGACTTAACCCCTCAAGCGCGAAAAATTCGCACTGCAACGGCACCAACAGCGAATCAGCCGCAACCATCGCGTTCATCGTCAACAACCCGAGCGAGGGCGGGCAATCGATCAGAATGACATCCCAGCGTTTGTCCGCGCGCTTGATCGCCTTTGACAGCCGGTGCGTGCGTTCCTCAAATTCGACGAGCTCAATTTCGGCACCCGACAGATCGACGGTAGCCGGCACAATATCGAGCCCCGGGACGATCGTTGGCAAAAAAACATCTTCAACCGCGCTGTCGCCGACAAGGATATCATAAGAAGACCGTGTTCGGTCTGCGCGCTTGATCCCCAGCCCGGTTGAGGCATTGCCCTGTGGGTCAAGATCGATCAGCAGCACGCGCATCCCCGTCGCCGCCAGCGCCGTGCCCAGATTGATCGCCGTCGTCGTCTTGCCGACGCCGCCCTTTTGATTGGCAATGGTGATGCAGTTCATCGGCGCGCGACACCCTTTGCAATGATGATCCGTGACGTGTCTTGCGTGATGCTTTGTTCCACGTGAAACATCCCATGCCACGTCAGGCGCGCCGCTGCCACCTCTTCGGGTGCCGATTGCCCCTTAGGGAGCAACCAAATTGTCTTGGCGCTGGACAGATGCGCCGCCGACGCCAGCAATTCAGGCAAAGCCGCAACCGCACGCGCGGAGATCACCGCCGCTTTTGCGCGTACCGTCTCGATTCGCACCGGCAGCACCTCAACGCGCTTCCCGACGCCCAGCGACTCGACCATCTCAGCGAGAAAAGCCGCGCGTTTCTTTCGGGGCTCGACCAGCATCATCGATCGGTCGGATAGCAGCGCGACGATCAGCCCGGGAAATCCCGCGCCAGTGCCAATATCAATCCAGTCCCCCGGCGACGACGCTGCATGCTCAAGCAACTGTGCCGAATCGACGATGTGCCGACGCCATACTGTCTGAAGGCTCGCCTGTGACACCAGGTTCTGCCGGGCCGATTCCGCAACCAGCGCTGCTGCAAAGCGCGCAACCAATGTTCCACGTGAAACACCAAATTGCGCATCAATCCACTCGCGCGCTTCTGCCTCGGTCATGCAGCGATGCGACGGCGACTGTGGAGCAAGATTGCCGATAGTGCCGCCGGGGTGATGCCACGGATACGGCTTGCCGCGCCGATCGTCGCCGGGGCCGCCCGCGTCAGCCGCTCGACCATTTCCACCGACAGGCCAGCGATCGCGGCAAAATCAATCCCGCTTGGCAGCAGCAACTGCTCGTCGCGGCGAAGTGCTGCAATCTCAGCTGCCTGTCGCTCAAGATAGGGGGCATAGCGCGCGTCTTCGGCAATCTCGGCGAGCAACGCCGGGTCATGATCAGCCGTGAGCATCGGCGCGACCTGCGCGAGCGTCACGCCTGCAAAGCGCAACCAGTCACGGCCTGTACGGCGCGCGCCATCGACGACAACCGCCGCGCCCCGGTCACTCAACTCACGCGCCGAATGCTGCTGATCAAGCACCGCATCAATCTGGTCCCGCGCCGTCGCGCGATCGGCGTCGCGCGCGCGACGGGTTGCAGACAGACAGCCCGTCGCCGCTGCAATCGCGCTCAAGCGAGTCTCGGCATTGTCCGCGCGCAGCTGGAGCCGATACTCCGCGCGCGCTGTCAGCATCCGATAGGGCTCTGTCACGCCCTGCAGCACCAGATCATCGATCATGACGCCAAGATAACTGCTCGCGCGGTCGAGGATCAGCGGATCGATCCGCAACGCATGCGCCGCCGCATTCAGCCCCGCAACCAGCCCCTGCCCGGCGGCTTCCTCATACCCCGTCGTCCCATTAATCTGCCCCGCGCAGAATAATCCTGGCAGCGCGCGCAACCCCAGGGTCGCATCCAACGCGCGCGGATCGATAAAATCATATTCAACGGCATAGCCCGGCACGATGACAGCTGCGCGCTCCAACCCCGGTATCGACTGGATCATCGTGACCTGGACATCGGCGGGCAGCGATGTCGATATGCCATTGGGGTAGATCAAAGGATCACCCAGACCCTCAGGCTCAAGAAAAATCTGATGCCCATCGCGGTCGCCAAACCGGTGGATCTTATCCTCAATCGACGGGCAATATCGTGGCCCCAGCGCATCGATTGCGCCTGTATATAGCGGCGACCGATCAAGGCTTGCCCGAATGATGGCATGCGTCTGCGGCGTCGTTCGCGTGATCGCACAAAAAAGCTGCGGATTGCGCCGCGCGCGCGTGACGGGGGACATCGTCCAGTCGTCGCTATCGGATGGCTGCTGCTCAAGCGCTGCCCAGTTGATTGTGCGCCCGTCAAGCCGTGGCGGCGTCCCCGTCTTGAGGCGGTCAATTGGCAAATCAAGCGCGCGCAATTGCACGCCCAGTTCGGTTGCGGCCTGCTCACCGACCCGGCCACCTCGCCCGCGCGCCTCACCGCAAAACATCTGCCCGCCCAGAAACGTCCCCGTCGCCAGCACGACCGCGCGGGCTGTCAGCACATCGCCCCCCGCAAGACCAATCCCTGTTACAGCACCTGACTCCACAATAAGCCGTGCTGCCTCTCCGGCGATCACGGTCAAATTGCTTTGCGCGCCAATCATCTGCTGGATGGCCGCTGCATAAAGCCGTCGGTCGGCCTGAACGCGCGGACCTTGCACCGCGGTGCCCTTGCTGCGGTTGAGCATACGGTAGTGAATCCCCGCCGCATCGGTTGCGCGGGCGATCAAGCCATCAAACGCATCGACCTCGCGCACAAGATGGCCCTTACCCAAGCCACCGATCGCCGGATTGCACGACATCGCGCCGATCTTTGCGGGATCAAAGCTGATCAACGCGGTACGCGCGCCACGCCGTGCCGCAGCCGCAGCCGCCTCGGTCCCGGCATGCCCGCCGCCAATCACGATGACATCGAAATCGTCCATGCAGGCTCGCTATGCTGCGCGGGCGCTTGAGTCA
>JBBQAU010000225.1:0-3849 GCA_038316685.1 Sphingomonadales bacterium | reverse complement strand
CATGGTTCCTCGGTCGACGGGCTGATCACCGCGTGACGGGTGCCGCCAATGCTGTCGACCCATGCGCCGTCGATATAGTTTTTGAGGTAGCTTTTCATTGTCGCTCTCCTGACCGTTCGCGCGAGTCGTCGCGTCCATCGCCTTGAGTTTTGATCTGCTATTATTTGCAGCGGCGTCAACCTGTCGTGTGGGGCCGGGGAGGGGGATTGACGCAAAACTGCGCGAAATGGCTCAGTAAGTTTGCAAAGTTCGGGGAAGGGCGCGCCGTAATTCCTCTCTCCATCGGGAAGAGAGGGTTGGGGTGAGGGGGATAAAGGCGCTGCCGGGCGCGTGAGCCATTCAGGGCAGGACACCCTCACCCAACGCTCTCCCTGTAGCGAGAGGGCTAAAAAGGGCGGTCTTTGTTTGTAGCGCGCAGGCGCGGGTCAGGGGCGGCTCGCGCGCGCGATAACCGCCCCTCTCCAACTAAAAAGGGCGCCCGGATCGCGCCGGACGCCCTTTTCTCAACACTCAGCCGCCAACCCTTACGAGCTGTAATACATGTCATATTCAACCGGGCTTGGTGTCATTTCCCAGCGGGCGACGTCGGCGCGTTTGATTTCGATATAGGCTTCGATCTGGTCCTTGGTGAAGACATCACCCTTCAACAGATAATCATGATCAGCCTCAAGCGTGTCGAGCGCTTCGCGCAACGAACCGCAGACGGTTGGCACCAGTTCGAGCTCGGCAGGCGGCAGATCATAGAGGTTCTTGTCCATCGGTTCGCCCGGATGGATGCGGTTGGTGATGCCGTCCAGCCCTGCCATCAGCAGTGAAGCATAGCAGAGATACGGGTTGGCGAGCGCGTCAGGAAAGCGGAATTCGACGCGCTTGGCCTTGGTGCCCGTGCCGTACGGGATGCGGCATGAGGCGGAGCGGTTGCGGCTTGAGTAAGCGAGCAGCACTGGCGCTTCATAACCCGGGACCAGCCGCTTGTAGCTGTTGGTCGACGGGTTGGTGAAGGCGTTTAGCGACTTGGCATGCTTGATGACGCCGCCGATGAAATACAGGCACATATCAGACAGACCGGCATAGCCATTCCCTGCAAAAAGCGGCTGGCCCTTGTCCCAGATCGACATATGCGTGTGCATGCCCGATCCGTTATCTTCCTTGATCGGCTTGGGCATGAAGGTCGCGGTCTTGCCGTATGCGTGGGCAACCTGATGGACGACGTACTTATAGATCTGCATGCGGTCTGCCGTCGTCACCAGAGTACCAAAGGTCAGGCCAAGCTCATGCTGGGCGGCGGCGACTTCATGGTGGTGCTTGTCGCAAGGGAGACCCATTTCAATCATCGTCGAGACCATCTCACCGCGGATGTCGACGGCGGAATCGACCGGCGCGACGGGGAAATAACCGCCCTTGGCGCGCGGACGATGGCCCAGATTGCCGCCGTCATATTCGCGCCCGGTGTTGGTTGGCAGCTCGATATCGTCGATCTTGAAATAGCTTTCATTATACGACGTGTTAAAACGAACATCGTCAAACATGAAGAATTCAGCTTCCGGGCCGACATAGATGGTGTCGCCGATGCCGGTATTCTTGAGGAAAGCCTCAGCGCGCTTGGCGGTCGAACGCGGATCACGCGAGTAGAGTTCGCCGGTGGAGGGCTCAACGATATCGCAGATCAGGATCATCATCGGGGTCGCCGAAAAAGGGTCCATATAAATCGCGTCAAGATCCGGCATCAGGATCATGTCGCTTTCGTTGATCGCCTTCCAACCCTCGATCGAGGAGCCGTCGAACATAAAGCCGTCGGTCAGTTCATCCTCACCGACCACGCCTGAAACCATCGTCAGATGTTGCCACTTGCCCTTGGGATCGGTAAAACGCAGATCGACCCATTCGATCTCGTTGTCCTTGATCATCTGCAAAATGGTGGCGGGATCATTGGCCATGGCTGGAATACCCTTTCGAGGTTGGTCGTTATCGATGTGAACCAGAGAATCGATTATGTGGTCGGCGCTTATGTGTTCGGCGCACAGAATTCACAAAATGCTGCGTCGCGTCAAATTGCGTTTTCGTCACGCTCGCCGGTTCGGATGCGCAGAACCGATTCGACGGGGATGACGAATATCTTGCCGTCGCCAATCCGCCCGGTTTGCGCAGCGGCCGCAATCGTCTCAACCACGCGCTCGGCCAAGGCATCGGCGACGACGATCTCGAGCTTCACTTTTGGCAAAAAATCAACGACATATTCAGCGCCGCGATAGAGCTCTGTATGGCCCTTTTGGCGGCCGAAACCTTTGGCCTCAGTGACGGTAATGCCGCTGACGCCAATTTCGTGCAGCGCCTCTTTCACCTCGTCGAGCTTGAAGGGTTTAATGATCGCTTCAATTTTTTTCACGGTGAGACTGTCCCCGGTCGAGCTGCGACGCGCGCAACCATGCTATTTGGTCAATGCGTTACAATAACCATGCCAGACGCCGGGGCAATCCGCCAGCGGGTGCAGAGCGAAGATTGAACTGATATTGCTGCCCAAGCGACGGGCACATGCGGCCTGTTTGCCTGTTTTTGCAGCAAATCTGCGCGCACCAATCGCGCGTCAATAGGGCGGCTGGTGGAGCCCTTTTGGGCTGATCGTGAAAATCTCGCAGCCGTCCTCGGTAATGCCGATCGAGTGTTCAAACTGCGCCGAGAGCGATCGGTCGCGAGTCACTGCGGTCCAACCATCTTCAAGCAGCTTTACATCCGGACGCCCGATATTGATCATCGGCTCCACTGTGAAAAACATGCCGGGGCGCAGTTCAGGCCCAGTGCCGGGTCGGCCAACATGGACAACTTCGGGCGCGTCATGGAAAAGGCGGCCGACGCCGTGGCCGCAGAAATCGCGAACGACGCCATATCTGTGGCGTTCGGCATGGCTCTGAATCGCATGCGCGACATCGCCCAGCGTGTTGCCAGGGCGCGCCTTTTCGAGGCCAAGCATCAGTGCCTCATAGGTTACATCAACCAGCCGTCGCGACTTGATCGATACATCGCCGATCAGAAACATGCGGCTGGTATCGCCGTGCCAGCCATCAAGCAGTGGCGTCACATCGATATTGACGATATCGCCATCCTTCAACGTCTTGTCGCCCGGGATGCCGTGGCAGACGACATGATTGATCGAGATGCAGCAACTGTGGGTATAGCCGCGATAACCAAGCGTGGCAGGCACGCCGCCGCCCGCGACAATGAAATCGCGAACGAGATCATCCAGCGCCCCTGTCGTCACCCCTGGCACGACGTGGGGCACGATCATGTCGAGCGTTTCTGCACCAAGCCGCCCGGCGCGGCGCATTCCTGCAAACCCGGCGGCATCATGAAGCTTGATCGCGCCGGTGCGCGACGCGGGCGTATCAAGCCCGGCGAGTTCGTAGTTGGTCATGATGCTAACATAGTCCACCAATCGCTAACCGACAATTGCCACCTGTTCATTCGACGCCTCGGCTTTCGGCGTCGCTGGTCCGATTGCGATGTTCGCTTTCCCGACTGCGTACGTGCCGCTAAGGACGGGGCATGATTGATCGTATCTGGACCGCCGCCCTCGTTGTCATTGGCGATGAAATTCTGTCCGGGCGCACGCAGGACAAAAATGTTGCACAGATTGCGGTGTGGCTGAATGTCCAGGGCATCCGGCTGGCTGAGGTGCGCGTGGTGGGCGACCGGACACCGGCGATTGTCGAGGCGGTCAATACGCTTCGCGCGCGCAATGACTATCTGTTCACAACGGGCGGCATTGGGCCGACGCATGACGACATCACTGTCGATGCGATTGCCGAGGCATTAGCGGTAGGCGTTGAGCATCATCCAAAGGCGCTTGCAGTG
>JBBQAU010000224.1:0-3859 GCA_038316685.1 Sphingomonadales bacterium | reverse complement strand
GTGGCGTGCCACCATGCATTTTCTGGAACGCGCGCAGGTTCGCACGAAAGGAGCCGTTACCCATCATCGCTGCGCGCCCCCCGGCCTGCCGTTATTCAGCCGCTGCGGTTTGCGCCGCCACCAGCTTGTCCTGCGTCTTTGTGTCGAAGTCGCCTGCATCATGCCGCTCATGCAGCTGGTTCGCCGGATCGCCGAATGTGCGGTTGACGATGCGGCCCCGCTTGACGGCAGGGCGTTCGGCAATCGTGTCGGTCCAGCGCCGCAGGTTCTTATACTCCTCGACCTGCAAAAACTCGCCGCCTTCATACAGCAGCCCTTTGGACATCGCGCCATACCAGGGCCAGATCGCCATGTCGGCAATCGTATACTCATTGCCCGCGATATACTCACTTTCGGTCAAACGGCGATCAAGCACGTCGAGCTGGCGCTTCACCTCCATCGCAAAGCGATCAATCGCATATTCGATTTTGGTCGGTGCATAGGCGTAGAAATGGCCAAAGCCGCCGCCCAGATACGGCCCGCTGCCCATCTGCCAGAACAGCCACGACAGGCATTCGGCGCGATTGGCGGGATCGGTGGGCAGGAAGGCACCGAACTTTTCAGCGAGATGCATCAGGATTGCGCCTGATTCGAATATGCGGATGGGTTTTGGTCCGCTGTGATCGACAAGGGCTGGAATCTTTGAATTGGGGTTGGCGGCAACAAAGCCGCTGCAAAACTGGTCGCCTTCATTAATGCGGATCAGCCACGCGTCATATTCAGCACCCTGATGGCCAAGCGCCAGCAGCTCCTCGAGCATCACCGTCACCTTCACACCGTTGGGCGTGGCGAGCGAATAAAGCTGCATCGGGTGCTTGCCGACGGGCAAGTCCTTATCGTGGGTGGACCCCGCGATGGGGCGATTGATATTGGCAAAGCGCCCGCCATTTTCCTTGTTCCAGGCCCAGATTTTGGGCGGCATATAGTCGGCGGTGTCGCTCATCATTGTCTCCCGTCGCGGTGCTGGCGCATGCGCCAAAAATTGGGCGCGGGCCGCGCAATGTCAATGCGCCGTCGCGCGGTGCGGTCAGCCCTTGGTTGTCATCGGGCTCATCCGTTCGGGATGCTTGCCGCTGATGCCAGCGTAAAAGGCAAGGGCCGGGGCCATGTCCGCCTCATAATCGCCCGTTGGGATGATGATGGGGCCAAGGCCTGAGGTGCGCTTGGCATAATCCATGAAGCCGCAGACAATCGGGACGCGGGCGCCCAGCGCAATCTGGTAAAAGCCCGAGCGCCATTTCTTTGCCGCGCCGCGCGTGCCCTCAGGTGCGATCGTCAGCACGAATTCATCGCGCTGCGCGAATTCGTCGATCATCTGCTGTACCGTGTCCTTCGCGGTCGCCCGGTCGAGCCGCACGCCGCCTACCTCGCGCATGAAATCGCCCATCGGCCAGCGGAACAACGATGCCTTGGCCATGAAGTGCGTACGGATGCCCAGCGCCTGTGTGACGCCGAGGAAATTGGGAAAATCCCAATTGCTGGTATGCGGTACTGCAATGAGCACGAAGCGTTGCGGCGTTGGCACCGTGCCAATCGATGTCCATCCGCCCCGGCGATAGAGCATCACCAACAACCGCCGCACGATCCGCGTCGCCAGGCCAACCCTGTCCTCGCTGATGCCTTCATGAATCCGGGGCGCGTTCTGGTCCATCGTCAACGCTCAATCCCTACCCATACATCGCCCCCCGGCGGTGTCCGCTGCGTCCATTGTGGAGAGCGGCAACCATTGGGTCAATCGCGCCGAGGAGACTTTTCTCGCGCGCAGAAAACTGGCACCAGCCTTGCCATGCTGCCGTCCTTCATCATGATCGATGATTTCCTCGCCAATCCAGAACATGCCCGCGCATCCGCGCTGCGGCTGGGCTATGATCGCGGGTTAAAAGACGGCAATTATCCCGGTGTCCTGTCCAACGAGCCTTTGGTCATTCCCGGGCTTGAGGAAGCAGTTGGTAACGTTCTTGGCCACGCCTTTTGAGGAAGTCGTCAATCACGACACGTTGAAACCGGCAAAATGGGAAAAAAGTTTTACCGCACCGATGCGCTATAACCGGCTGATTCTATTTTCGCCCTGGCTGTTTCACAATTCAGGCCCGGGCTTTGGCAATGGCCCGGAAAACGCCCGGCTGGTGCATCTGATGTTTTTCGCCAACGCTGGCTGATCGCGGCACCAACTTGCGGCGCGTAACGAAAAGCGCAATCAGGCGTTTGCTTGCTGAGGAAACCCATCATGATGCTCCGCCTTTCTTTGCCGTTGTTGCTGCTGTCGGGCTGTATCGCTGGCCCGCCACCCATCGTCCCGCCGGTCGCCGAGCCACGCTTTTCCGTCTTTGCCTTTTTTCTGGGCGAGACTGAGGGTAGGGGAATGCTGCGCGTCATGTTCGGCAAGGAGCGCCAGGTGCTGGTCCATGGCCGCGCCAGCATGACGCCAAGCGGGGCGCTGCAGCTTGATCAAATCATTGAAGAGGCGGGTCGCAAACCGCGTCAGCGGCGCTGGCGCCTGCGCGAAGTCGCCCCAGGCCGCTATGAGGGCGCGCTCACCGATGCCGATGGCCCGGTTGTGGCGACGACAAATGGCAACCAGCTCAACATCCGTTACGCGATGAAGGATGGCTTGAGGGCCGAGCAATGGTTGTCACTTGCCCCCGATCGGCAATCGGCACGCAACATTTTGGTCGTGCGCAAGTTAGGTATGACAGTGGCGGTGCTCGAAGAAACGATCCGGCGGACAGGGGGGAGCGCCATTCGCTAGCGAGGGCCGCCGATTTCGCAGGAGAATGACATGCCCCTTTTCATGACGCTCGCGCTGATCATGCTTTCCCCGACCGCGCCCGGCCAAATTGATCGTGATCCGCCTGCCGGGGTTGAGGTGGAGCGCGTCGAGCTTTCCCCCGGTGATCGAATTGCCTTCACGCTGGCACAGGGGTTTAGCCATCAGTTGTTGCGTAAAACCAATGCCGCGCGTCCCGCCCCCCACGCAATCATCATCAGTTATGCGGTCATCAACGGCGAATCCCTCGTCACTATTTCCAGCAGGACGGGCTATCCGACCCGCTGCTCGGTGCTCGCCGATCCCAAAGGCGACGGTGGCTTTGTCCCCGCTGGAATGATCGACGTTCCCGGCGACGGAACGATGGTCGAAAAACGCTGGCCGCGAGCGATGGGCATGCTCAACATCGGTAATTTTGAAGGCGGACCGCAAGGTGGCGCGGGTGGGACGTCCGCGCGGCGTTAGTCATATGCTGGCAGTATCGCTCGATGCGGCGCATGTTGCCGCCTGACCATGCGTGCCTTTGCCGATCTGCTCGATTCGTTGATTTACACGCGCTCGCGGACGGGCAAGCTGCGTTTGATCGCAAACTATCTGCGCACAACCCCCGATCCTGATCGCGGCTGGGCGATGGCGGCGCTCACCGGCGCGCTGGATGTCCCCGCGGTCAAGCCAGCGATGATCCGCGCACTGATCGAGGCGCGGGTCGATCCGTTATTGTATCGGATGAGCCGGGATTTTGTGGGCGACACCGCCGAAACAGTCTCGTTGCTTTGGCCCGATCCTTTGGTGCCAGTCGCGCAGGCCGCGCCGCCGTCGCTTGACCAGATCATTCAAACGCTATCGTCGGCGCCGCGATCCGAAGCGCCCGCCATAATGGCGGCCTTGCTCAATCAGCTAACACCAACGGAGCGCTTTGCGCTGATCAAGATGATGACCGGCGCGCTGCGCGTGGGCGTCTCGGTTCGGCTGGCCAAAACCGCGCTTGCCGATGCCTTTGCGCTGGAGGTCGATGCAGTGGAGGAGGTGTGGCATGCACTTGCCCCGCCCTAT
>JBBQAU010000223.1:0-3865 GCA_038316685.1 Sphingomonadales bacterium | reverse complement strand
GATGATCACCACGCCCCCTTGCAACCGTTCCGCGCGCGCTCTAGGTGCGTTGATTAACACAAACCCAATGCTGAGAGAGGGATGAAAGCATGAGCGAGACCGCCGATCGCGTGAAGAAGATCGTCGTCGAGCACCTCGGTGTCGAAGCCGATAAGGTGACCGAAGATGCAAGCTTCATTGATGATCTGGGTGCTGACAGCCTCGACATCGTGGAGCTGGTAATGGCATTTGAAGAGGAATTCGGCGTCGAAATCCCGGATGACGCAGCCGAAAAGATCGGCACCGTGAAGGATGCCATCAGCTATATCGACGAGCATAAGGGCTGAGCGTTGGGGTTGAATCGCGCTTGCGAGGCGCCTGAAGAGCCAATTGCCCCTGGCGGGGCGAGTATGACCGAGCGGCCTCCCACATCTGGATACTGTCCAGATTGGGGGGCCGTTTTGTTTTTTCCGGTCAAACAATGGAGATTGCCATGCGGCGTGTCGTCGTAACCGGACTTGGCCTTGTCACGCCGTTGGGCGCAGATGTTGAAACTGCGTGGGCCAATATTATCGCCGCGCGTTCCGGTGCCGGGGTCATCACGCGGTTTGATGCGAGCGATTACGCCTGCCAGATCGCCTGCGAGGTAAAGCCCGCCGATCACGCTTATGGCTTTGATCCGGGCAAGCGGGTTGATCATAAGGTCCAGCGCCAGGTCGATCCGTTCATTATCTACGGCATTGATGCGGCCGGTCAGGCGCTTGAGGATGCTGGCCTGACCGACATGAGCGAAGAGGAACGCTTCCGTGCGGGCTGCTCGATAGGTTCCGGTATTGGCGGTCTCCCCGGTATCGCCAGTGAATCAATCGTGCTGCACGAACGCGGGCCTCGGCGCGTCTCACCGCATTTCGTTCACGGCCGCTTGATTAATCTGATCTCAGGACAAGTGCAGATTAAATACGGTCTGATGGGTCCTAATCATGCGGTCGTTACGGCTTGTTCGACCGGCGCACACTCAATTGGTGATGCCGCGCGGATGATTGCGCTTGATGATGCCGATGTCATGCTTGCAGGCGGCTCGGAAGGAGCCATTTGCCCTATCGGCATTGCGGGATTTGCTCAGGCACGCGCGCTTTCGACCGGCTATAATGATCGACCAGAAGCCGGTAGCCGACCCTATGACAAGGGCCGCGACGGGTTTGTGATGGGGGAGGGGGCAGGCGTTGTCTGCCTTGAAGAATATGAACGCGCGAAGGCGCGGGGTGCAAAAATCTATGCCGAAGTCGTTGGTTACGGCCTGTCGGGCGACGCCTATCACGTCACCGCGCCGCATCCGGAAGGGTCGGGGGCTTTCCGATCGATGCAGATGGCGATGAAGAAATCGGGCCTTTCGCTTGGCGATATCGATTATATCAACGCGCACGGAACCTCGACACCGTTGGGCGATGAGCTGGAACTCAACGCGGTCCGCCGCTTGTTCGGCAACGCAATCGGCTCGTTATCGATGAGCTCAACCAAATCCGCGATTGGCCATCTGCTCGGCGGCGCGGGCGCGGTGGAGAGCATTTTCTGCATCCTTGCGATGCGCGACCAGATCGTGCCGCCGACGCTCAACCTCGATGATCCAAGCGATGGCTGCGAGGGTGTCGATCTCGTGCCGCATGTTGCCAAGCAGCGGCCGGTAAAGGCGGTGCTCAATAACAGTTTCGGATTTGGTGGGACCAATGCCAGCCTGGTGTTAAAGGCGATTTGATCCGATTAGAGGAACGATGATGCGCAAACTTGGCTGTTTTGGCCTGCTGATCGTGGTTTGTGCGTTTGTCGCGCTGTTCATCATCGTCCAGGATTGGGGCGGGCGCGGCCCTGCTCCCAAGAATTTGACGTTCGAGGTGGCCGAGGGAAGTAAGCTCATCAATACGGCCGACCGGCTGGAAAAAGCGGGCGCGATCCCATCAGCGATGCGGTTCAAGCTGCTGGCGCGGGTGTTTGGGGCAAGCACACCGATCAAGGCCGGTGAATATCGTATTCCTGCGCATCTAAGCCAAGCCGATATTCTAAAGATGCTGCAGGGCGGGCGGACGTTGCAACGATTTGTCACCATCCCGGAAGGGATGCCGTCGGCTTTGGTGAAGGATCGCGTGATGGCCACGCAAGGGCTGATCGGGAAGGTTAAAGACCCGATCGAGGGCACGATTCTGCCCGACAGCTATAGTTTCCAGCGCGGTGATGAGCGTCCTGCGATGGTGGCGCGGATGCAGCGGGCGATGGTGAAATACCTCGCCATGGCCTGGGAAAATCGCAAGCCCGGCATTGCGGTCACGACCCCGCGAGAGGCGTTGATCCTTGCGTCGATTGTCGAGAAGGAAACGAGTAAGGCAGAGGAACGGCGATTGGTGGCGGCGGTTTATTCCAACCGGCTCCGGCGCAACATGATGTTGCAGGCTGATCCCACGATCATATATCCGATCACAAAGGGCAGGCCGCTTGGCCGTCGCATTCTCGCCTCCGAGATTCGTGCCAAAAATGCCTATAATACTTATGCGATGACGGGCCTGCCGGCAGGCCCGATCTGCAACCCTGGTCGCGCCTCAATCGATGCGGTCCTCGATCCCGAGCAGTCAAGCGCGCTCTATTTCGTAGCGGATGGGACCGGCGGACACGCGTTTGCCGACACGCTTGAGCAGCATAATGCCAACGTCCAGAAATGGTATGCGATCCGCCGCGAACGCGGCGAACGTTAAGCGCTAACCCGCGCCGCGCAGCGCGGCGGCTGACCGGGCCTTGGCTTCAACGTCTGCCATCGAACCACTCGTGATCCAGCTGCCGCCGATGCACAGCACCGGTGCAAAGCCCAGCCATTGTGGTGCAGTAGCCGCAGTGATGCCGCCGGTTGGGCAGAAGCGGCATTGGTAAAACGGTGCCGCAAGCGCCTTGAGCGCTGCCAGGCCACCACTTGCTTCGGCCGGGAAGAATTTGAAGTGCGTGATCCCCAGCTCAAGCCCGCGCATCATGTCGCCAGCGGTCGCGATGCCCGGCAAAAATGGCACCCCGCTCTCAATTATCGGTTCTGCGAGCCTTGCAGTCAATCCTGGGGAGACGATGAAGTCGGCGCCCGCATCCATCGCCTGCTCAAACTGTTGAGCAGTGAGCACGGTTCCTGCGCCCACAATTGCGCCGGGCACCTGCTTCATTTCAGCAATGGCCTCAAGCGCTGCCGGTGTGCGCAGCGTTACTTCCAACACCCGCAGCCCACCTGCGACCAGCGCCTGAGCCAGCGGCAGCGCGGTTGCGATATCGTCGATAACGATTACCGGGATGACCGGGCTTGTCCGCATAATGGCATCAATCGTCACTGGCTGAACCTTTGCGCAAAAGCGGCTGCGGCACCATATAGGCCGGGTTGAGGATAGGTGATCAGCTTTATCGGGATTGCTTCCATCACTGACCGGAAACGGCCCTTGGCGGCAAATCGTTGCGCAAAGCCCGACCGTGAGAGATGATCCTTCAGCCTGAGGCCAAGCCCGCCCGCAATCACGACGCCCTTGGCACCTTGCGCGAGCGCCAGGTCACCTGCCACGGCCCCAAGGCAAAGCGAGAAGCGGTCAAGCGCTGCCATGGCAAGGCTGTCACTACTGTCTAAGGCGGTCGCCCAAATCGCTTTGTCGTCAAGCCTTGGCACCGAGCTCCCCGCAATGACTGCGAGCATGTCGTAAATGCTGGCGATCCCCGGCCCGGAGACGATGCGTTCGATTGAAACGCGTTGAAACCGCTTTCGCTGGTCCTGAAGCAACCTGTCCTCAAACGCGTCGAGCGGGGCGAAGTCGATATGCCCGCCCTCTGTTTCAATAACATGATAGCTGCTTGTCGCGCGCAAAATCTGCGCGAC
>JBBQAU010000222.1:0-3896 GCA_038316685.1 Sphingomonadales bacterium | reverse complement strand
AATTTTCCAGTTGGGTCGTTAGCTCCGCCCGACACACCCCAATGCCGCTGCATCAATCGCGGTTGCGGCACCGCGTAATGTATAGACATCGGCAAAGGGTCGGCCGCTCTGGCCGAGCGCCTCGACGCTCATGCTGCGGCTGGATCGGATCGCCGAGACGATCGCGGTATCGGTGCGACTGTCGGACGCCCAGGCGTCGGAATCGCCTGCAACGAGTGCAAACCGTCGCTCGCCTATGCTCAGTGTCACTTGCGCGCGGGCGTTACGTGGCTGGCTCAGGCGGATGTGCAACTGCCCGCGCGCGCGCTGGCCTGGCCAAGTGGCAATGCTCGCAAAGGCACGCTGGCGGGCGTTGGCGGGCGCGTCAACGGGAGTTGAAATTGCAAAGCAGCGGCGCGGGCCATCATCGCGAAACGCCCCCCAGCGATCATAAATGCCCAGCGCCTCGCGCGCGTCGGCACTCGTCGCGATCAGCATCATGGCCAGCCCGAGAAGGATGATGCGTCGCCTCATGCCGGGGCGCGGCCATCGCCGAGGTGGATGATTGTCTCGTTTCCAGCCACGATCATGACCATCGATCCTTGCGGTAACCCGGGTGCTTCGGGCACCGCAAGTGTGGGGTGGACCGCCGCCCCGGTCATAATCCCGCGCAGCACCCGGCTGGAAATGCCGTGCATGATGACCAGCCGGTCGCTGGCGTCGTCATGCGTCTCGGCGAGCCATTGCATCAGTCGCGCGGCAATCTGCGGATAGGTTTCGCCATCGGGGGCGGGGAGCAGCAGGCCTGATGCCGGATCAATCAGCACGCCCTCTTTTGCCATGACATCGGCATAATAGCGTCCGCCCCAGCTGCCCATGCCCATCTCGATCAGCCGGTGGTCATGACGCGCCGCATGCCAGTCGAGGCCGAGGTGATCGGTGATGACCGCCAGCGTCTGCAACGCGCGCCCAGCGCTTGACGCCCATAAAGTCAGCTGCGGTTTTTTGCCGAGAAAGTCGGTCAGCGCGCGGCCCATTTCATCAGCCTGTGCAAAGCCCGCCCGCGTCAGCGGCGTATGCGGCGCCTCGCCTTGCAAGCGACGCGAGGCATTGAAGACGGTTTCGCCGTGGCGGGCGATAAAATCGCGGCCATTGCGCTGTGAGTGGTCAGTCATTGCCTCTCCATTCCGCGCCGCGCCCGCAAAGGCAACGCCCCCAATATCCGTCAATAGCGTATCTGGTTAGCCAGATGACCGATTTCTGCACGATTCGAGCGCCAAAGCAGCTTTTGCCAACGGGCCAAACGCTTGCCCCTGCCC
Source organism: Sphingomonadales bacterium (assembly GCA_038316685.1). GTDB lineage: Bacteria > Pseudomonadota > Alphaproteobacteria > Sphingomonadales > Sphingomonadaceae > Sphingomonas. The sequence goes on along the minus strand of JBBQAU010000222.1, from coordinate 2,598 downwards.
TAATTATGTTTAAGGAAAGAGACACGGCGAATTGTCCCCCGGTGCTGCTGGGTCTGGGGAAAATATGGGCGGCGGCCACGGGGAGTGTCATGAAGGCGACAATTGAACGCGCGATATTGTTAAAGGGGTTGAGCCACGTTCAATCGGTGGTTGAGCGTCGCAATACCATACCCATCTTGTCCAATGTGCTGATTGACGCCACCAGCGATGGGACGCTGAAGCTGATGGCGACCGATCTTGATCTGCAGATCAACGAACATGTCGCAGCGGACGTTGAAACGCCCGGTGCCACGACCGTCTCCGCGCACACTTTGTTTGATATCGTCCGCAAACTGCCCGAAGGTAGCCAGGTGCAGATTTCGGCGGCAGAAGGCCGGATGTCGATCATGGCTGGACGCGCCAAATTTCAACTGTCGACATTGCCGCGCGATGATTTTCCGGTGATTGCCGAAGGCGAATTGCCGACCAGCTTTGAATTGCCCGCCGACTCGCTCAAAAAACTGATCGACAAGACGCGCTTTGCAATTTCGACTGAGGAAACGCGTTACTATCTGAACGGCATTTTCCTGCACGTTTCGGATGATCCGCAGCCGGTGCTGAAGGCCGCTGCTACCGATGGCCACCGCCTCGCGCGCTATACGCTCGCCCGGCCCGATGGTGCCGAGAGCATGCCCGACATCATTGTCCCCCGCAAATGCATTGCAGAGCTGCGCAAGTTGCTTGACGAAATTGATGGCTCGGTCGGCGTGTCGATGTCCTCAACCAAGATCCGATTTGATCTGGGGCAGGCGTTGCTCACCTCAAAGCTGATCGACGGCACCTTCCCTGATTATAGCCGCGTCATCCCGACGGGTAACGACAAGATCCTGAAAATCGACCCGCGCAGCTTTGAAGAAGGCGTCGACCGCGTCTCGACGATCGCCACCGAAAAAACCCGCGCCGTGAAGATGGCGCTTGATCGGGATCGGATCACGCTGTCGGTCACCAGCCCCGAAAACGGCACAGCGGCGGAAGAAGTCTCGGGTGATTATGCCGCCGCCCCTTTTGAAATCGGCTTCAACAGCCGGTATCTGCTCGACATATTGGGCCAGGTCCAGGGCGACCTGGTTGAGGTTCACCTCGCCGATGCGGCCGCCCCGACGCTGATCCGCGAGAATGACAAATCGCCGGCGCTCTATGTCATCATGCCAATGCGGGTTTGATCGACGGGCGATGCGGAATGATGCTCGGGCTTATGGCAGGGGTCGTGCCATTGATTGACTCGGTCGCATCAACCTCTTACTAACATATTTGTCAGTAAGAGGGTTTCCATGGCTCAACTTCCCCCCTGGCCCGGCTCGACCGGGCGTCGCGACTGGAAAACCGCTATCGGTGCGGTGCGCACTCTGATGGCGCATCCAGACGATACCACACAGGTGTTTCGTATCATGCGCGCGCTGAATGTCGGGCAAGGCCCGCGCAACCACGCGCGTCTGCTGACCACGTTTGAAGGCGGCAAGTTGATTTATGCGCGCGAGGAACTGGCGCAAAAATTCAGCCAGCCGGGCTATGTCGCGGCGTTTGCACCCGGCACGGTGGGTGCTGCCTATCGCGATTTTTTGAAGGGCACGGGCTATTCCGCTGACGGCCTGGTCGAGGTCAGCCGCCTGGAGCCAACCGAGGATGACATCCGCCATCCTTATGCCTGGTTCGGCAGGCGGGTGCGCGATACGCATGATATCTGGCACACGCTGACCGGCTATAAGGCCGATGAGGTGCTCGGGGAGGGCTGCCTTGTCGCATTCAGCTATGCGCAGGTTGGCGGGCTTGGCTGGGCGTTCATCGGCTTTGTTGCCTCTTTAAAGAGCCTCACTCAAACCCGCAGTCCAGCTTTTGCCCGCGCGGTGTGGGAGGGTTATCAGCGCGGTCGCCGCACCAAATGGCTGCCGATCCAGGATTATGACGCGCTGCTCAACGAACCGCTTGAGGCAGCGCGTGCGCGGCTCAACATGGGCGAGCCGGTTCGATACCGCGAGGCGCAGGCGTTCATCGCCGATTATGTCGCGCGACGGCCAATGACGGCGCAAACCGCCTGATCGTCTGAATCCGCGCTTATTGCCGATAAGCGCGCTAAGACGGGGCCACCATGCTCACACGCCTCGTCCTCACCCATTTTCGCAATCATGCCGAGGCGGTGATTGCGCCTGGACCGGGCTTTGTCGTGCTGACCGGAGACAATGGCGCGGGCAAGACCAACATTCTTGAGGCCGTCTCGCTGCTCGCACCCGGGCGTGGGTTGCGCCGTGCGGCCCTGTCCGAAATGGCGCAGCAGGGTGGCCCCGGCGGCTTCGGGGTCGCTGCCGCACTGATTGGCGATGTTGATCTTGCCACCGGCACCCGCGCAGAAGCCCCCGAACGCCGCCTTGTCCGCGTGCAGGGCGCAGCGGTCGCCGCCACTGCGCTTGCCGAGTGGCTGACCATCTTGTGGCTGACACCGGCGATGGACCGGTTATTTGTTGAACCCGCAAGCGAACGTCGGCGCTTTCTTGACCGGTTGACGCTGGCGCTCCACCCCGGCCATGCCGTCCATTCCAACCGGTATGAAGCGGCGATGCGCGC
>JBBQAU010000221.1:0-3904 GCA_038316685.1 Sphingomonadales bacterium | reverse complement strand
TCTTGTGCGCCATATCGAAAATGTTGCGCAATTTGGCGTCCCGGCCCTGGTCGCTGTCAATCATTTCGGGACGGATACCGACGCCGAAATCGCCGTCATCCTGCACGCGGCAGAGGCAGCGGGGACGCGCGCGATCCTGTGTCGTCACTGGGCCGAAGGCGGGGCAGGGGCGGCGTCACTGGCCGATGCCGTCGTCGCACTCATCGATGGTGACACAGCGGATTTTTCGCCGCTTTACCCCGATGATGCGCCGCTGCTCGACAAGATAGAAACGATCGCGCGGCGGATATATCGTGCAGAAGGCGTTGCCGCCCCGCCTGCGGTTCTGGCGCAGCTGAAACGGTGGGAAGCGGCGGGCTTTGGTGATTTGCCCGTCTGCATGGCCAAGACGCAATATAGCTTCTCGGCAGACCCGACGCAGCTGGGTGCCCCAACCGGGCATATCATCCCGATTCGCGAGGTCCGGCTTGCAGCAGGGGCAGGCTTTGTTGTGGCGATCTGCGGCGATTTGATGACAATGCCCGGCCTGCCCCGTTTGCCTGCGGCGGAGGGCATTGGCGTGGGGCCGGATGGGCAGATTGTTGGGCTGTTCTAGCGCGTGAAGGGTCTCGCGTAGCCCGTCCGTTCCGAGAATCGGCTCGGTCGAACGATGTGATGCGCGCCCTTTGCAAAAACCTAAACAACGATAGATTGCTCCAAATGGGAGATAATCGATTCGAGCGGTTAACGCCGCGCCAGCGCGACTGCCTTCGCTTGGTCCGTGAACTGCAATCGACTAAGCAAATCGCGACAACGCTAGGTATCCGCCCAGGCACGGTAAACGGCTATCTTGATGAAGCAGTGACCATATTGGGCGCTGCGGATCGCAGAAGCGCTGCGCTAGAATTTGGCCGGCATGAAGGACCCCACCCGGAAAGAATCGGGGGCGATTCAATCCGGTTTGAATACTATGGTCTGATTGATCCAACTCACTCCGTCGGGAGTATTGGGCAAGCCGCTGCGGTGAACGTCGTTCAAGACGAGCGAGTTCAGTTTGAGGCCACTCAAGAACAGTTGGCAAGTCGCCGATTGCAACTCCCCTGGTCGGAAGGGGGAAACAGAAATGAACTCACATTAACCCAGCGGGCATTTTGGGGCGTGATCATCGCGCTAGCGATCATCATCGCCTTTGGTAGCTTTGTCGCCGCCGTTGAGGGCATTGCTCGCATCGGCCGGGTAACTTACCGCCAATAAGTCTTCGACCATTGTCAATTTAGTCAACCGCGGCGTTCGATAGCGCCCGGAAGGGAGAATCTCATGCTCAAAGAACGTATTGAGGCCGCCGAAATGGTCGCCAACGAACTGCATCCGTTGGAGCGCCTGCTCGACAAGACGATTGCACGCGGAGCTGCGTTAACGCTTGCGATGATGCACGCTCGCATACGGGGCAAGCTATCCGTCGATCAGGGCCAGAAGGCGCTTGACCACATCGCCCAAGCCAATCAACTAATGGCTCAGGCGCGGGCGCAAATTGTCGCCGGTCATAGAGAGCTGAAAGCGACCCAGTCCGACATCGGGATTGGGACTTATGCGGTGGGCGACACCTCCCTGACGCCCCCACCAAGCGCGGCTAGCTTGATGATTGATGAGACAACCGAACCAGCACTTTCTGTATAATTTGTTGACCCGACCATACTAAAAATGGTCGGGTCAAGTTTATGTGGCATATTGCAATATACGTGACTTGTTTAGCGGGTGTTTGCATATACAGCGCTGCTCAGGGTGGCTGCCCAGAACGTATTGCCGTGTTGGGACTACTCGTTGGCAGCACTTTGACATTCATCGCACATGCCCGCTGGTTTGATGGCGATTTTAAAACGGTCGAGAGCGGCGTGTTGGTCGTAGACATTTTTCTGCTCGCCGTCAGTTTCGCGCTGGCACTGGCATCATCAAGGTTCTGGCCGATATGGCTCTTCGCATTAATGATTGTGCAGGTCGCATCGCACCTGCCCACACTTATCAACCCGACCGTCAAGCCGTTCGCTTATGCGATTGTGTTAGGGCTTTGGGGCTACCCGATGCTGGCGACGATTGCAGTAGGAACGTTGCGCCACCAACAGCGACTTCAAGCGAACGGTGTCGATCCATCTTGGTCGATATCCTTCGAAGCGTGGATGTTGCGGCGGCGCAGCAGTGGTCGGACCGTCTGATCGATGAGTTTGGATCATTGCCAGGTGTCTTTGCAGCCTCACAGGAGGCGCGTAGTCGGATCGTGAGTGATAACGAGACTGCGCTTGCTGCGATCGAGGTCGTCAAAGTCGCCCTGCTTCATGTAACAACACTCAGACTCAAAGCGCGCCCTGTGCTGAATACTGGCAAAGCATTGTATGCGTATCTGAACGTCGAACATGCCTTTTGTTCTATTGAGGTTGTGCGCGTGCTCTATCTTGATGTGAAGCTAGGATTGATTAAAGATGAGGTGATAGCGAGAGGGACGCTCGACCAAGCGGCGGTTTTTCCTCAAACAATTATTCGACGCGCGCTTGAGCTAAATGCGGGTGGAATCTTATTGATACACAACCACCCGAGTGGCGATCCGAAACCGAGTAAAGCCGACATCGCGATTACCAGAGCGCTGTCCGCTGCAGGAAAGCCGCTCGACATCCTGTTGTATGATCACGTCATTGTTGCGCGCGGCCAACACGTCAGTTTTCGGCAAGAAGGTTTATTTTAAGGACCGAAGTTCATTGAAATTGTCCCTAACGCTTGATTGGCTAAGAGCCGAATGATGTGGTGAAGGGAGCGGCGATAGTTACGGCGGAGGTGTGTGCAATTGCGCCCAACGCCGCAGTTGATCCGCCACAGGTTGATGGACACGCATTTAAGTCATTGCTGCTTTTCTGCGCCATCGGCTTCCCGGTCCTTGAACGTAAACGTGCAGCACATAGTCCCACGGGATCACTATCGCGATCAGGATCGCCATCAGGCACTCGATTGCGGTTTGCGTCGTCGCGGCGTCGAGGTTGCCGTTAATCCAGGCCGGGAGCGCTATTCTTGTCAGCCAGATCGTCTTCCACGTCATCTCCCAGAACAGGATGGGCAGCATGAGAAGTGGATGGCGAAGACCAATCAGCGCCAGTAAAGACAAGGCTCCCAGCATGGCGACAACTATGCCGCGCGCCGGCTCCCAGACCTCCGCCAGATCGAGGATCGAGGGCCAGATGACAACCCCAAGACCTAATATCAGCAGGAGGTAACCGGCGCGCAGCAGGTTGAGGCGCCAGGGCGCAATCTCGATCATGGTAGAATACTCCGTCGTGAATGGGGTGAGCGCTGCGTCTGTGTGACTCAGTCGTCGGCTTCGTCGTCAGGCTCGTAAGAAAGAATGTCGCCGGGTTGGCACCCCAGCACCGCACAGATCGCTTCCAGGGTGGAAAAGCGCACGGCCTTCGCCTTGCCGGTCTTGAGGATCGATAAATTGGCAAGAGTGATATCGACCGCCTGCGACAGGTCGGTGAGAGACATCCGCCGGTGCGCCAGCGCAAGATCAAGATGAACGACGATCGCCATACCTAGACCGTGCCTGCCAATTCTTCCCGCATATCCGATCCTGCGGCGAAAACGCGAGCAAGCACGAACACCATCAAGGTCGCGGCCCATCCGCCAATCGAGATATCACCGCTTGGCGCTGCCGAGCCCAGACTGGGCCAAAATTTTGCGAGCAGCGCACAAGGGATGTCGAGAAGTTGGAGCATCAGCAACGCCCACCCGATCGTCCGAAGCTTGCGCGCATTGTCGGGAACAAACGGATCGCCGCTGGCTGCGGATGCAATAACGGCACCCATCGAAACGAGCATCCGATCAAATATAATCGCCATCACAATACCGATCAGCATGAGAAGACGAATGCCGAACAGCGCATCTG
>JBBQAU010000220.1:0-3917 GCA_038316685.1 Sphingomonadales bacterium | reverse complement strand
GGTCGCCCAATTTTCGCTTCAGGCACCAGCACTTGACGCCAGGACAGAGACACTTGCCACCGATGTCGTGGCTCCATTCCGCCAGTTTGAGAAGCGCCAGCTGTCGCTGGCCACCCAGGCACACTTGCTGGTGACGCAGCGTTATGTCGCAGCGGCGAACCAGGTGCGTCGGTTGGGGATTGCTCCGGAGCGCTTGATCGGTCGGATGGCGGCGATTGGCGGCCCGTATGAGCCCGTCATCTCCAGCGAAACGCCAACTGACGCCAATGCCGATACCCAGTTCAAATCGCTTTTTGCGACCTGGAAGAAGCTCGACAGCCTTGAGCGCGCGGCGATTTCCATTCCATCTGCCCAGCCTGTAACAAACGTTGTGTATACCAGCGGCTTTGGTATTCGAAGCGATCCGTTCCGGGGCACTCCGGCGATGCATTCCGGTGTGGACATGCCGGGTGCCTATGGCAGCCCAATCTTTGCGACAGCTGACGGGATTGTATCGCGCGCAGAGCGGTCCGGCGGTTACGGCAATATGGTTGAGGTCAATCACGGTCGTGGCATTTCCACACGCTATGGCCATTTGTCGAAAATTCTCGTTCCTGCAAATAGCCGGGTCACCCGCGGGCAATTGATCGCGCTGATGGGTTCGACCGGTCGATCAACGGGCAACCATCTTCATTATGAGGTTCGGATTGATGGCCAGGCCGTCAACCCGATGCCCTTCCTGCAAACCGCTGACCTGCTGCTCGCGTCACGTGATCGCACTGATAGGGGTGCTGCGCCGTTGGCAGGCAGCATGTTAGCGGCGGATTGATCGCTAATGATTGCTGCTCTGCTGTGAACAGGTTGCCGTTGTTGACGCAAGCGCCTATGTCGTGACTATGATCTCATCCGAACCAATGACTGATATCAGCATTACCGAATCCGCTGCAGCCCGCGTCGCGGCTATTGCGGCCCGGCAGGGCAAGCCCGCCATGCTGCGGCTGTCGGTTGACGGTGGTGGCTGTTCAGGCTTCCAATACAAGTTCGGCCTTGCCGAAACAATCGAGGCCGATGATACCATCGCCGACCGTGATGGCGTAAAACTCCTCATCGACGCGATGAGCCTCGATCTGGTGCGGGGCTGTTCGGTCGATTTTGTCGAGACGCTTGGTGGCACCGCGTTTCGGGTGGAAAATCCCCAGGCAGCTTCCGGCTGTGGATGTGGCTCGAGCTTCGCGATCTGATCCACGTTGAAAATCGTCACTTATAACGTCAATGGCATCAAGGCGCGCTTGCCGAGATTAATTGAGCATCTGGAAGAACAGACCCCCGACATCGTCTGTCTGCAAGAATTAAAATCGAGCGACGAGACCTTTCCCGAGGCCGATATTCGAGCAGCGGGTTATGGGGCTGTTTGGCATGGGCAAAAGGGATTTAATGGTGTCGCCGTCCTTGCGCGCGGCGGCGACCCGGTTGAGCGCCAACGTGGGCTGGACGGCGATCCTGAGGATGAACAGAGCCGTTATCTCGAATGCGACGTGAACGGCCTGATCATTGCATCGATTTACCTGCCCAATGGCAATCCTCAGCCGGGGCCGAAGTTTGATTACAAACTGCGCTGGATTGATCGACTAGCCAACCGCGCGCGCCAGCTTCTTGCCGAGGAAGAGCCAACCGTGCTGGCGGGTGACTATAATGTTATCCCCAATGACGAAGATACTTATTCGGTTCGGGCGATGGAGGAAGACGCGCTGATGCAGCCGCAGAGTCGGGCAGGGTATCGCGCTTTGCTGTCACAAGGGTGGACCGACGCGCTCCGGACGCGACATCCAAACGGGGGCGTCTGGACTTTTTGGGATTATCAGGCAGGCGCTTGGCAACGTGACGCCGGTTTTCGCATCGATCATCTCCTGCTCAGCCCGCAAGCGGCGGACCGTTTCGTTGATGCAGGGGTCGACAAGGCCTATCGCGGGCGCGAAAAAGCGAGCGATCATGCGCCGACCTGGGCGGTCTTGCGGGTATCATAGGTGCAGGGGCGGAGTGCGATGTCGATTTCTTGAGATCGCCAGATGGACGCTGATTTCCTCCCAGGTTCCGGACAAGCGAAGGAGCGGCCCTATTGGATACGCAGCCTGGCGCCGGGGTCGCGTTTTGATTGAACCGCGCCTGGTCTGACGGGCGCACGGTAATCCGCAGAAGGACGTCGGCGGTTACCCGTATCAAGGGCAATCGCGGCGCTTCAGATATAGGTGAGGCGTCGCACCGCTTTGTTTGGGTGATTGGGTGATCGGATGATTCGGTGATCGGCCGTGTCGGCGATGCCGCTAAAGCTTCTTGACGTAAATCTGATAAACCTTGTTGACCGAACCGTTGATCGTCTCGGCGATCGACTTCATGCCTTGATTGTCGTCAAGGACCCAACCGATCTCGCCTCGCACGGCACCAAATTTCGTGACGGCGTCGCGGCGGATAAATTCGATCATCATGAACGCCAGCTGGCTTGCCATCCGGGAGGATTGCAGACGCTTGACGACCCCCATTAATGGCACACGCATCGTGCGCGCCTTTGGCCGACGCATCCACAAAAGCAACTTGAGCCAGCCAAAGGGGAACAGCGACCCATTGAACGGCGCGATTACCTCATTGACGTCGGGTAGCGTGATCATGAAGGCGACAGGTTCGCCATCTAACTCGGCGATCCGAATGAGGTCTTCAAAAACAATGGGTTTCAGTTTCTTGCCGACATCGTCAATTTCAGGCTGCGTCAGTGGCACGAAGCCCCAATTGTCGGCCCAGGCCTCGTTGAGGATCGACAAAATAATCTCCGCCTCTGCGGCAAATTTGGCTTTATCGACGCGACGAATACGAATGCGCGGATTCTTCTCTCCCATGGCCACAATCCGCTCAACCAGCGGCGGAAAGCCCGTCGTTATGCCCAGATCATAGGTCAGCAGCTGCTTGATCGGATCATACCCTGCCGACTCGACCCAGGCCTGATACGCGGCATTATGGTGGCCCATCATGACGGTTGGTGGATGATCATGGCCTTGGATCAGCAAGCCCGGTTCTTCCCAGATGGACAGGCTGACCGGGCCGAGCGCACGGGTCATTCCCTCGTCGCGCAGCCAATCCTCTGCGGTGTTGATCAGCGCATGCATAGCCTCAGCGTCGGTCGCCTCGAGTAGCCCCCAAAAGCCGGTGCCGGGGCCAAAGCCGTTGGCCGCGGGCATGGTCAGCGCAAGTGTGTCAATATGCGCGGAGATCCGTCCCACAAATTTTCCGTCGCGTGAGGCGATAAACAGCTGGGCACGAGCATGGCTAAACCAGCCATTTTTTTTCGGATCAATCATGCCAGCGGCTTCGTTACGCAACGGAGCGACCCAGTTGGGCACGTCGCGGTTAAGCGTATAAGCGAGTTCGATAAATGCTTGGCGATCCGCCTTGGTGTTTACTGGACGGATGGTGGTGTTTTGGCTGGCCACGGGTGTCCCTATTATCACAACAGCAGAGGCAATCCGTGCTCCGCTGGCTGCTGTCAAGCATCCACCCGCCGGGAACGCAACAGCCGCGACCGGGTTTTGCCACCATAATGCCACGATCTTTTGTCAGGAGACGCTATGGCTATTGCAATTTCTTTTGATCGGCGGGAAGCTACGTCCCGTTTTGTGGCGCTCACCCGGAGCCGTCATGCACGCATTGCAGACGATATGGCGATGCTGCGCACGGCTGCTGCACTGACGCGTGATTTGAATTCGCCCCGTCCGGAGGTTTATTGGGTCGATCTGGTTACATCTTGCCTTGTCGGCTATACCGCATTGGCGCTGGCAATGTCGCTTGCGTCGCCCGTATTAGCGGTCATCGCTGGGGCGGTGGCGATCCTGGCCCTGTATCGCGCGGGCAGCTTCATTCATGAACTGACGCATATCAAGCACAGCGCCGTC